>LVWL01000020.1:0-300000 GCA_002092835.1 Campylobacter concisus
TTAAAAATTTGAAGGAGGGTTAGGTATTGGGGGAGTATTGCTGGCTTGAGATGTGGTATTTGTGGAGCTGGGGTGTTTAGGCATCAAATAGTTATGTCAAGCATGTGATGTTCGCTAGGTACTATTTCCTCATTATCTGCTATATCGTCCAAATTTTCTTCGTCACTATCTCTTGAATTTTGTTTTTCACTCTCAAACTCACTTGCCTCTTCTTCATTTTTTTGGCGTTCATGTTCCTTTTCAGGGTCTATTTTATAAGACTCTTCCATCGGACGTACCTCTTTGATCTCTTCACTTTGTTGCGAGGCAAGCTCAGCTGCCATCAAAGACTGCATATCAAATCTAGCTTGTTGATTTGCATGCACTTGCGACACTACTGGTGCGTTTTGATTTATAAAGTTACTATTTCCTAAAGGTGTTACAGCCATTTTTTAGCCTTTAATTATGATGATAGTTTTATAGTTCGTATAAGTGACATTTGCACCGTTTTCACGTTTTAAATTTTCGCGTTTGGTGTAGTCCACCTCGTATCTGCCAGCTCCTTTTACGCTAAATTCTACGCAGAATTTAGCTGCCATTTTTAGCACATCTTCGGGTACCTTGCTCTTGTTTGTTTTAATAATGACATGAGCGCTTGGGGTATCCTTTAGATGTAACCATATATCGTCTTTTTTGGCAAGGTCAAGCAAATTTATATTGCCTTTTTCGTTTCTACCAACTAAAATCTTAAACTCTCTAACGTAAAAAATTTCAGCATTTTCACTCACATCTTTTACATGACGTTCTTTTTGTTTTGCCTTGTTTTTTGGACTTAAAATTTCAAGCTCATAAAGACTGTTCGCTTCTTTTAAAAGAGATTTTAATCCTTCAAAAAACTCGATCTTTTCGCTTAAATTTCTCTTTTCTATCTCCACGCCAAGGGCTTTTGCGCGAAGCTTTTTTGATCTTGCGTAAAACTCATTTGCGCTGTTTTTTGGAGTATCGCTAAGAGTTAATTTTATCTCGTTGCCATCAAAATCTTTTAGACAAATTTCCCTCTCATAGCCCTTAAAATTCCCCAGATTTGCAAGCAAAAGTGATCCTAAATTTGCAGCTTCTTCACTCTTTCTCATCAGCTCATCTTTATCTTCAAGTGAGTTTAAAATTTCGCTCATGCTATCTATCTTTTTTTGTACGCTTACGAGCTTTGCCTCTTTTAAGCTAGCTATCCTGGATTCATTTACTCTGGCCGCTTCGCTCTTAAAAAACGCCTCAAAGTCAGTTATGGGCTCGCACGGTTTTTCTTTGATAGCGATGGCTGGAAGCTGCTTTAAAACTTCGCCGGTTTCTATTTTGCGGTAACTATTATCGATGTGCCTTAGTGCCTCGATTATCACGTTGTTTTCGTCAGTTATCACAGCATTTGTAAAGCGGCCAGTAAATTCAAGATAGAGGATAAAATTTTCACTTTTATATGAGCCGCTTTGCGTGCAGATAAATTTTAAAATTCTATTATCTTTTAAGCATTCAATGCTTTTTATATGCGAGGCATTGAAGCGCTTTTTTAGGACATTATCAAAAGGCGCTTGATAAATTTTTGCTTCTTTTAACTCGTCATCTTTGTAGATAGCAGAGTTTGATTTATTTAGATCAAAGATGATTTTCTCGGCATTAAATTCGATTAAAATAGCCATATCATTAATGCGTTTTGCTTGGTTTATCTTTGTAAAATTTGATAAATAACTTGCTATTTGAACTAAATGTGCGTACTTCATGTGGGGATTATATCAGAAATGTTGCAAAAATGTTTTAATAAAAGCTTTATCGCTAACTATGAAAAGAATAGTAAAAATCTGTTTTCTGATCCATGTTTAATTTTCACAAATGTTTTATTTGTAATGTTATTAAAATATAAATTTTTCGTAAATTTTTTTCATAAAAATTTAAAATATATTTTTATATAATGATAACTATTTTTATAATATTAAAAATTTTTTAAGGGATAATAAATGAATAAAATTCGTATTAGTGCGGTGCTTTGTTTTGCTATTTCTGCTTTAAATGCTACTGATGTAAGCTTAGATGGGATCAGCATTGAAGATAGCGCAGACGATGGTTACAGGGCCACAACGAGTGAGGTGGGCAAGACAAATACGCCAATTCTTGAGATCCCACAGACGGTAAACGTCGTGACGCAACAACAGCTAAAAGATAAAAAACCCGAGAGCCTAGCAGAGAGCCTTCAAAACGTGAGCGGCATTAGCTACGGCAACACCACGGGCGGTATCTTTGACTCGATCATAAAAAGGGGATTTGGCGGCGGACGCGACGGCTCGATCATGCGAAACGGCGTACCGGCTAGCGTCATGCATAGCTTTAATAAAACCGTAGAAAGTGTCGAGGTGCTAAAAGGCCCGGCTAGCTTGCTCTACGGCGCGCAAGAACCTGGCGGCATCATAAATATGGTTACCAAAAAGCCAAAATACGACTTCTCAAACGAAATTTGGGCAGGCATCGGCAACCGCAACTACTGGAATACAGGCTTTGATGCCACAGGACCTATTGCGGAGAGTGGATTTGCGTATAGATTTATATTTGATACAATGCAAAAGGACTACTGGAGAGAGTTTGGCGAATATAAAAATGTTCTCTTTGCGCCATCGCTTTCGTATAAAGGCGATGACTACCGCATAAATTTGGCCTATGCGCATACACGCTCGACCGATCCGATTGACCGAGGCATGTATCTCATTCCAAGCACTGGTAAGCTACTGCCGATAGATAAGAAAAGACGCCTTGACGAGCCATTCAATAAGCTAAAAACAAAGCTTGACACACTAGATGTAAATTTTGAGAAAAATCTCGGAGAAAACTGGCTATTAAAGGGCGCTTATGCATTTTCTCGTTCAAAACATGAGTATGGTCACATAAGGCTAATGAATGTATTAAATAATGGCACAGCGACTAGGCGAAACGAATATTACGACGGATTTATCCACCGCACACATGCTGGATCACTAAATTTAAACGGCTATGTTAAAACAGGTGAGATAGAACACAACTTGCTCTTTGGCATCGACGCAAAGGAATACTACCGCTATAGACCAGGTGGCCTAAAAGATACGGGTAACCACTTAAGCATAAACATATATCATCCTATCTATGGAATAGTAGGACTACCAACTGCCAGGGAGTCAAGCATCCAGTACCAAAAGCTAAAAACGATCGGATTTTACGCACAAGATAGCATAAATTTAACTGAAAATTTAATCTACTCTTTAGGAACTAGGTATGAATACTACGACCAAGTAGCTCGCGGCACAACCAGTGGGCCAAATAGCACAGATCAGCAAGATGGCAAATTTACGTGGCAAACTGGGCTTTTATATCTACTAACGCCTCAGTGGTCGGTCTATACCAACTACGCACAAAGTTTCAATCCGCAAATGGCTATGAAAGGCGATATCGGCGATATAAAGCCTGAAGAGGGCAAAAGTATAGAGTTTGGATCTAAATTTCAAAACGATAGCATAACGGCTAGTGCGGCGGTTTTTAATATCAATAAGAAAAACATCATGCGTACCGTAAGTGGCGTGAGTACGCCAGTGGGCGAGGCGCGCTCTAGAGGATTTGAGTTTGACTTTAACGGCCGCGTGACGCAAGGACTAAGCGTGGGCGCTAGCTACGCATTCACAAAAACTGAGGTGCGAAATGATAGCGGAGCGTTTGCCGTGCTAGTGGGCAAACCGCTAGAAGCTACGCCAAAGCACCAAGCCAGCTTGTTTGCTAACTACGACTTTAGCCACCTAGGCGCAAAAGGTCTAAGGATCGGCGGTGGAGCTAGATATTTTGGCTCGTGGTATACATACTATATAAGGACAAATTTACCTGCAGTACCAGCAGGAACGGCATTCAAGATGGATAGTGCGGTTGTTTACGATGCTTTCATCAGCTACGATACCAAGATCGCGGGCTACGAGACGAATTTCTCGTTTAACGTCAAAAACTTGACCGACAAGCTTTATTATACATCCTCATCTACTGGTACGGATGCTAATATCATACCGATACAACCAGGCTATGCTCGTCAGTTTATGCTAACAGCTAGCGTTAAATTCTAAATTTACTAGGCCTTTTGGCTTAGTAAATTTTCTTTAAATTTAGCAATTTTCGTTAAAATCGCCTCAAAAATTTAAAGGAAATTTATGAAACAAACTATCACCGAGAAAATATTTTCAGATCACGTTGGCAAAGAGGTAAGCGCAGGAGAGATCATCGAAAGTAAGATCGATATGATCATAGGCAACGATATCACGACACCTATTTCGATCAAGCAGTTTGAGCGAAGCGGCGCTAAAAAGCTAGCCAACCCAGACGGCTTTGCTATCGTGATGGATCACTACATCCCGACAAAAGATATCTTAAGCGCCAACCAAGCCAAAATTTCACGCGAATTTGCCTACAAACACGACCTTAAAAACTATTTTGACGAAAAAGATATGGCATTGAGCACGCGCTTTTGCCTGAAAAAGGGCTAGTCATCCCAGGCGACGTCATCATCGGCGCAGACAGCCATACCTGTACGCACGGCGCTCTTGGAGCATTTAGTACTGGTATGGGTAGCACCGACCTAGCTTATGCGATGATCACTGGTAAAAACTGGTTTAAAGTGCCTGAGAGCATCAAGGTCGTGTTTAAAGGCAAACTTGATAAGCACGTTTATGGCAAGGATCTCATCCTTGAGATCATCCGCCAAATAGGCGTTGATGGCGCACTTTATAAGGCGCTTGAGTTTAGCGGCGAGGTGATAGAGGGCCTTAGCATGGATGATAGATTTTCAATGTGTAATATGGCGATCGAAGCTGGTGCAAAGAGCGGTATCATCGCAGTTGATAAGATAACAAAAGAGTTTTTAAAAGATAAAAATTTACGCGATAAACCAAAATTTTTCTACTCAGACGAGGGCGCAAAATACGACAAAATTTTAGAGATCGATGTGACTAATCTTGATCCAGTTATCGCATATCCATTTTTGCCAAGCAACGGCAAGAGCGTAAGACAAGCGGTTCGTGACGATTTAGCCATTGATCAAGCATTTATCGGTTCATGTACGAATGGCCGCCTAAGCGACCTACGTATCGCAGCACAAATTTTAAAAGGCAAAAAAGTAGCTCGCAAGACAAGGCTCATCATCACTCCAGCGACGCAAAAGATCGCAAGAGCTGCCGAGAAAGAGGGCTTAATCGACATTTTCATCGAAGCAGGAGCAGTTGTGAGTAACCCAACATGTGGCGCTTGTCTTGGCGGATATATGGGAATTTTAGGTGCAAATGAGCGCTGTATCTCGACGACAAATAGAAATTTTGTCGGACGTATGGGCGATAGAACGAGTGAAATTTATCTAGCTAACTCAGCAGTTGTGGCGGCTTCAGCCATAGCAGGTAAAATCGCCGATCCAAGGGACTTATAAAAAATAATATGGATAGTTTGATATCTGACTTATTGAAAATTGTACTTGGTGCAGTCCTAACAATGTGTGTGCAATAGGTGTACGCTAATCTAAACACGAAAAAAGAGAAAAATAAACTCAGGCGACAAAAGCTAGAGGAAGCGTTTATTATAGTTGGGGATATTTTAGGGGGAATACATTACAAAGTAGCTTTATTAATAAATCCAAATTTAAATATAGAAAATCCAAAATTTGAAATTGGTAAATTACACTCGCTTATCAGTTTTTACGCACCAGAACTGCAAGAGGACTATAAGGATTTTATGTCTACATATCAAGAATTTATCCCACTTACTGCAACAAGATTTAGAACTTCAAACGATGATGATAAAAGTATAAAAGAGATAATAGATGAACTAACAAAAATAGCCTTTTTGCTGAATTCAAAAGGTAATATAATCAAAGAAAAATTGACTAAAATAGCGCAAACACTATAATAGATTAGCTGTTGTGGCGACGCAAATAACTTTTTTATTGCAGTGCTAGCCATAACAACTAAATCAGCGCATTAAAACGCTGTTATAGTTGCCAAAAGACCAAAGATTATGCCTGGAAAGTTTGCGGCAGAAAGTGGATAGTCTTTTTTAGCTTTTAATAGTCCGTAACTTGTCCAGATTGTGCAGTTTAGTGCGGCTGCCAGTGGCTGTATAAAAGGCGTCTTGTTGCCGTCAAGGTTGCCCATTATTTGTGGGATGTATGAAAAGTACATAACAACTGATAGGCATGTGCCGATCCAGCCTAAAATTTGTAGATTTTTTTCGCTCATTGCTTCTCCTTAAATAAAAGCGCCATTATATCTTTTTTAATTGTAGCAAGCAAATGGATAAAATAGCCATGATTTTTACTACGATTAAGATGGTTTTAGTAAAATTGAGCATTTTAAAAGGATAAAAATGCCAGATATAGTATATGACAAAGCAAAATGGCATTGGGGTGCAAAAGATGCGCCGACTGATATACCGCATGAAAACGGTGCGACGCACATTGCATTTTTCTTTCGCTGGTGCATGGAACACAAATTTTATTCAAAGGAATTTGCAGTAGATTTTGCAGACGATATAGCACAGATGGACGAAAATTTTAACTATCGTCAGTATCTTTTTGATGCTATGGACGGTGTACTTGGAAGTGCGGAGCTAAATACTGCTGGTAAAGCCTTTGCAAAAGCTTACTATACGACTGATCGGACAAAATTTGCCAAAATGTATGGTTGGTATTTGCAGGATTATACGGATTTTGTTTCGAAAAAATTTGGTGAAAAATACTTTGATAACGCCTATTTTTATATAGAAAATTCACAAGAAAACTATGTCTTGATCAAAGCTATCATTGATCATCGCTACGAGGAATTTTTAACAATGAAAATGGCAAAGCAGGCTTAAAATTTCACAAGTAGCATAAACAAAAATAAGTTTTTATCACATATTTTTGGTAGATCAAAGCCGCTTTTAGCTAAATTTAGCCTCATAACTTTCTTAAGGGAAAAGATGCAAACTTGCGTGATTTTAGCAGGTGGCAAAAGCTCGCGTATGGGGCAAGATAAGACACTTTTGCCATTTGGTGGTTTTAAGACGCTTACTCATTATGAGGTTGCGAAATTTAGCAAAGTTTTTGACGAAGTTTATGTAAGCTCAAAATTTGAAAAATTTAGCCCGCCACTAAAGATTATAAAAGATGAAAATAGCAATAACTATTCGCCAATGCTCGCACTTTACTCCATTCTTAAAAATTTTGATCATAGTGTTTTTGTGATACCAGCTGATATGCCATTTTTTGATCTTAAAAGCTTAGAGGAGCTTGCTAAATTTAAAGATGAATTTGATATGGTCGTGGCTAGTGATAACGAGCACATTCACTCGCTTTGTGGTTTTTTTAGCCCAAGGCTTGCCACTTTGGCTCATGAGTTTTATTTAAAAAATGAGCATAAAATCGGACTTTTGAGAAAAAGCTGTAAATGCAAAGTCGTAAATTTTAAAGATAGTGAGCAGTTTTTTAACGTAAATTTCCCTGACGAATACGAAATGGCAAAGAAAATCCAAGAAAAGAAGATAGATGATGAGTAAAATTTTATTATTTTTAAGCCTTGGTCTTAGTTTTTTGATGGCAAGTGGGTTAGATGATTTTAAAATGGCACAAGAGCTGGAGCAAAGCGGCGACATAAAGGCTGCGATGCAAATTTATAAAGAGCTAGCCAAAAGCTCTTTAAACGAGCAAAGCGTGATACAAAATGTACAAGCAAGCGAGCCAGCACCAAGAGAGGCGAAGCTAAAGCAAGCTGATCTTTTAAGAGAAGATAAAAGTGGTAAAAATTTACAAAATGCACTTGGTATCGAGCTTTATAAATTTAACTACCTTTTGCCAGTAACTTATGCTAAAAATGTGCCAGATGATGAGCGAAAGAGCGTTGAAACTAAGTTTCAAATAAGCCTTGCAAAGCCGCTATTTTACGATATTTTTGGACTTAGAGAGAGCCTTGTGGCAGCCTACACGCAGACATCTTGGTGGCAGATAACAAGAACTTCAGCGCCGTTTCGTGAGACGAACTATCAGCCAGAAATTTTTCTAAATTTTGCTTCGCCAAAATATTTGGAGCAAATAGGTGTAAAAAACCTAAAATTTGGACTTTTGCATGAGTCAAATGGACGAGATGGTAGCAATTCAAGAAGCTGGAATAGAGCTTATGTGCAAAGTGATTTTGTTTTTGGCAAGCTTAGTATTTCGCCAAGAGCTTGGATGGTAGTGGGCAATAAGGGCGATAATAAAGATATATTAAAATACATAGGACACGGCGATGTAAGGCTTAGCTACAACCTTAATGATCACATTTTTAGCCTAATGCTAAGAAATAACTTACATTTTGATAAAACAAATAAAGGTGCTGCTGAAATTTCATATATGTTTCCTATCTTCTCAACCGGAGTTTATGGCTATTTGCAGTATTTTACGGGATATGGCGAGAGTTTGATTGATTATAATAGGCATACTGATAAATTTGGTCTTGGTTTTGTTATTTTAAAATAAGCTAAAAATTTTAAACTTAAAAAATGGCTAAATTTAGGCAAATAGTCATAAATTTACTCAAATATGTCAAAAAAATTTAATTAATCAAAAAACTTAAAAATATTAGAAAAAATACAAGCAAATTTTGCTAAAATCTTAAGCAAAATCTCAGATCAAAGGAGTTTTTATGAGCGGTATCTCACTAATTGTCTGTTTTGTTGTAGCCATCATACTTATGATCGTTATGATCTCTAAGCTAAAAGTGCATCCATTTTTGGCACTTATGAGCATTTCTTTGGTTCTTGCGATCGTCGCAGGTATCGATCTATCCAAAATCCCAGCGATGATAGGTGTTGGCTTTAGCGGCACATTTAAGAGTATCGGTATCGTTATTATCTTTGGAACGATCATCGGCACTGTGCTTGAAAAAACGGGAGCTGCTTTAAAGCTAGCTGATATGGTCGTAAAGCTAGTCGGACAAAAACGTCCAGAGCTTGCCATGCTCATCATGGGCTGGGTTGTTGGCATTCCGGTATTTTGCGATAGTGGATTTGTTGTTTTAAACTCTATTCGCGAGGCACTTTATAAGAAAATTTCAGCAAGTCCAGTCGCGATGTCAGTCGCTCTAAGTGGCGGCCTATACGCATCTCACGTCTTTATCCCGCCAACTCCTGGCCCAATAGCAGCCGCAGGAACACTTGGCCTTGGCGGAAATTTACTCCTTGTCATCATCATGGGAACAGTCGTTTCAGTACCTGTTTTGATAGCTGTTTATTTCTTTTCAAAGAGTGTTGGCAAAAGTGTGACTATCAGCGACAAAGATGCTGACACTACTATCACAGCTAGCTACGATGAGCTTTTAAAGAAATTTGGCAAATTGCCTTGCGGATTTTTAAGCCTTGCTCCTATCATCATGCCTATCATTTTTATGGCGATTGGTTCTATTGTCGATGTTTTGGCAAAACAAGGCATGCTTGATAAAACGGCTCTCTTACCAAAGATACTTTTATTTTTAGGAAATCCTATCATTGCTCTTGCAATCGGCGTGATCTTTTGCGTGTTTTTATTAGTAGAAGCCAGAAAGATAAGAGAATTTGACCATATCACGAACGAGTCTTTAAAGATCGCTGGTCCGATACTCTTTATCACAGCAGCTGGCGGTGTTTTGGGTAATGTCATCACTGAGGCTGGCTTTGTAAATTTCATAAAAGAAAACGCAACCGCCATAAAAGCGATAGGAATTTTCTTCCCATTCATCATCTCAGCCGTACTAAAAACCGCTCAAGGAAGCTCGACCGTGGCTATCATCACGACAGCATCTATCATGGGTGCGTTTAGCGCTGATAACTCACTCATGCATACACTTGGCTTTACGACCGAGCTTTCAGCCGCGCTTTGCGTCATGGCGATAGCATCTGGTGCCATGTGCGTATCTCACGCAAATGACAGCTACTTCTGGGTTGTGACAAATTTTAGCAAGATGAGTGCAGAACAAGGATATCGCACACAAACAGCTATGACGTTTATAATGGGTATCGTTGGTATAGTTAGCGTTTACATATTATCTTTGGTGCTTTTATGAGAATTTTAGTTGCGATTGATTCATTAAAAGGCTCGCTTAGCTCGCTTGAGGCGGGCCTTGCTGTAAAAGAAGGACTAGAAGAGATTGGCTGCGAGGTCGTTGTCAAGCCTATCGCAGATGGTGGCGAGGGTAGTGTAGAGGCGATGGCTGATGCACTTGGTGCGAAATTTATAGATACAATAGTTAAAAATCCACTTGGTACTGAAATACTAGCCAGATACGCCCTAAAAGATGACCTTGCTATACTTGAAATGTCAAGTGCTTCTGGCCTTACACTCATAAATCCAGACGAGAGAAATCCACTAAAAACTAGCACATTTGGCTTTGGGCAAATGATAAAAGATGCCATTGCTAAAGGTGCTAGAAAATTTATCATTGGCATCGGTGGAAGTGCGACGAATGACGCTGGTACAGGCATGCTTAGCGCACTTGGCTTTAAATTTTATGATAAAGATGGCGCTTTACTTGAAGGAAAAGGCGAAAATTTAGCCAAAATTTATGAGTTTACAGACGAAGAGGCGCTAAAAGAGCTAAAGGATTGCGAATTTTTAATCGCCTGCGATGTAGACAATCCTCTTTATGGCATGAATGGAGCAGCTCACGTTTATGCCCCTCAAAAGGGTGCAAATGGCCGTATGGTAAAAGAGCTTGATGATGGGTTAAAACACTTTGCAACTCTTGTAAAGGAAAAGACTAATAGCAAATTTCACACACAAAAAGGCGCTGGCGCAGCTGGCGGACTTGGCTTTGCATTCGTGGCATTTTTAGGAGCGAAACTTCGCCCAGGTATTGAGATCATTACGCAGACTATTGCACTTGAAGATGAGATCAAAAAGGCTGATCTAGTCATCACTGGTGAAGGCCGTATGGATTTTCAAAGCTCAATGGGCAAGACACCAACTGGGGTTGCAAAACTAGCAAAAAAGTATCATAAGCCAGTGATCGCATTTGCTGGAAGCGTACAAAAATGCGCCAAAGATTGCCACAAAAATGGGATTGATGCCTATTTTTGTATATTAAATGAGCCAGTGAGTCTTGAAGAAGCTATGAGAAAAGATGTCGCGATTAGAAATTTAAAGATGACAGCAGAGCAAGTCATTCGCCTTTATATGCTAAACTACAAAGCATAAATTTAAGAAGATAGAAGCTTATTTTCTATCTTTTTCCCACTTCTTTCTAAATTTTACTATCCAAATTCTATCTTTTAAGTGCTGCAAAAATTCTCAAAATTTAATACATTTTGCAAAAATATAAAATAAACTTTAGAAAAAATATTTACTATGCTAAAATAAGAAAAAATTCTAAAAAGAAAGGAGAATTTTATGCAACAGACCTTAAATTCTCGTCGCAGCTTCATTGCAGCTGCAGGATTATTTTTTGCTACGACCGCACTAAAGGCCGCACCAAAGGACTTTAGCGGTAGTAATGTTCGCTACGGCATGGCGATAGATCTAACAAGATGTGTTGGATGTCAGTCATGTACTATGAGCTGTATGTTAGAAAACGACGTTCAGCCAGGCGCTTTTAGAACCATTGTTTCCGAGTACGAGGCAAGAGATAAGAGCGGTAAAATGGCAGTCATTGCGTCACTTCCAAGACTTTGCAACCATTGCAACAATCCAGCCTGTATTAGTGTTTGTCCAACTGGTGCTAGCCATCAAAGAAGTAATGGCATAGTAAAGATTGATACAAAAGAGTGCATAGGCTGTGCGCTTTGCGTAGAGGCCTGTCCATATCACGCAAGATATCTTAGTCTGCATACCTACAAGGCCGATAAATGTACTTTTTGTGACCACAGACTAAGAGCAGGGCTTCAGCCAGCATGTGTAGAGAGCTGTGTGGGCGGTAGCCGTATAATAGGCGATCTTAATGATCCTAACTCAAATATTAGAAAATTTCTAGCCACACATGAGACTATGGTTATAGATAGCCCTAAAAATACAAATCCACAGGTATTCTACCACGGCGTTAGCGAAATTTTAGCTAAAAACAATAAGAAACTCGAGCTTGATAATGGATATAAAAAGGTTATCAGCTGGAGCGAAGAGATAGCGCAGTAAAAGGAAATAAATAATGCAAAGAAGAGAATTTTTAAAAAGATCAGCCGTGCTCTCAACACTAACCACGAGTGTTATGCTGGCAGATGAAGATAAGGATGACTATAAACCGCAGGCAAACTCACTAGAGCCTGAATTTCGAGTAAAGGACGGCAAAATTTCACTTAGTGATGGACATAGTGTTATTTTTTCGATGTGCCATGGCTGTACGACGAAGTGTGGCATAAGACTTCATGTGGACGACAAAAACGACCGAGTTTTAAGATGTAGTGGCAACCCATACCACCCACTTTCAAACGTACACTGGGCAAATTTTGACACATCGATAAATGACGCACTTCTTGCCACAACACTAAGTGGCGAAGACGAAAAGCGAGCCACAGTTTGCGCTAGAGGAGCGATATTGCCTGAGATGATAGACTCACCTGTAAGGATACTAACGCCACTAAAGAGAGTTGGTAAAAGGGGCGAGGGAAAGTGGAAGAGCATAAGCTTTGAGCAGCTAGTAGAAGAGGTCGTAGAGGGTGGAGATCTTTTTGGTGAGGGGCATGTTGATGGACTAAGAGCAATATATAGCGACGAGCTAATCGATAGCTAAAACCCAGAGTACGGTACCAAACGCAATCAATTTTTAAGTTTTTATCTATATGACGGACGCTCTGATATCGTTGATCGCTTTGTTAAAAAGTCATTTGGCACTATAAATCACTACTCTCACGGCGGAATTTGCGGTGGTGGCTTTAGGGTCGGCGGCAAGATCGCGCACAACGCAAAGGGCTTTGCACACACAAAACCAGACTATGAAAACTCTAAATTTATTATCTACTGGGGCACTTCGCCGTCAAATGGTAGCAATCCTTTCCAAAAACAGGCAAAAATGCTCTCTTATGCAAGAGGCACTAGAGGTGACTTTAGCTACGCAGTGGTCGACCCAAGTGTTACAAATGCTGTAAAATACGCCTCTTCAGATAAAGGCCGCTGGATAGCGATAAAGCCAGGCACCGACTCAGCTCTAGCCATGGCGATGATACGCTGGATCATAGAAAATGAAAAATACGCTACAAACTACCTTATCCAGCCAAATTTAGACCAAGCAAAGCTAGCAGGCGAGATACACTGGTGCAACGCCATGCATCTAGTCATCACCGAAAAAGGTCATAAAGACTACGGCAAATTTGCACTTATCAATAACGAGTGGCAGGTCTGCTCGCAAGATGGCAAGATACAAAGCTACAAGGTAAATGAACCAGCCAAGCTCTACTATAAAGGTAAAATTTTAATAGACGGCAAAAAAGTCGAGGTAAAAAGCTCAATGCAGCTTTTAAAAGAATCAGCTTACAAGCATAGCTTAGAGGAGTACTCAAAAATTTGTGGTGTAAGCATTGAAGATATCGTCTGGCTTTGCGAAAATTTCACCAAAAATGGTAGACAGGTGAGCACAAACGTGCATGGCGGTATGATGCATACGCAAGCTAGTATGACTACCTACGCGATACTTTGTCTAAACACACTAATGGGCACTTACGGCTACAAAGGCGGCAACGTCAATGCAAGTGCTGGCACGCACGAGTTTTTAAAGGGTAGATATGACCTTGAGAGCTTTGAGGGCGCTTATAAGCCAAATGGTCTAAACTTATCAAGATCAGGCAAATACTACGAAACAAGCTCTGAGTATAAACGCAAAGTAGCAGCTGGCGGCAGCGGCTATCCATCAACTCAGCCTTGGTATCCTATCTCGATGCCACTTGTAAATGAAACTCTTACGAGCCATAAGGCTGGCTATCCATACAAAGTAAAAGTTTTTATAAACTATATGACAAACGTACTTTACGGCCAAGCAGGACTTGAAAGAGCGGTTTTAGACGCGCTAAAAGATAGTAAAAATTTACCACTTTTTGTGGGTATAGACGCTTTTATGAACGAGACAAACGCCTATGCTGACTACATCGTGCCAGATGGGGTAAATTTAGAAAACCGGGCACTTCCAAACTCGCTTTGGGGAACGATCGCTAAAACTTCAGTCGTGCGCTATCCAGCCGTTAGTTCAAAGCAGGCAAGGATAAAAACGGCGGCGTGATCGACGTTGAGGCGTTTTATATAGCCGTAGCAAAGAGGCTTGGACTAAAAGGCTTTGGCAAAAATGCCTTCAAAGACAAAGATGGAAATTTCATGGACCTTGACGTAAAAGAGCAGTACTACGCGGCTGCGCTAGCAAATTTAGCCTTTGACGGCGAGGGTGTGAAAGATATAAGCGACGAGGACAAAAAACTTAGTAAGATATCAAGAGTGATGACAAAACTCGATCCTTATCTAAAAGACGAAGAGAAGCCAAAAGTAGCACACATACTAGCAAAAGGCGGCAGATATGATAGCTACGAGAGCGCATATAAGGGCGATAAAGCAACCGTAAAAGTGCCAGCGCCTACGCCAGCTTCTATCTACTATGAGCCACTTGGTGGACACAGACACTCAATAACAGGCGAATATATGCCAGGAGTGCCAAGTCTGATGCTACCAGTTGCAAGCGACGGCACGCCGCTTGAGAAATTTTTCCCACGCTCTGAGTGGAAATATGTGGTGAGCTCTAGAAAGTCAAATATCCAGCACTTCTACACCTTTGTTAGCCCAAGACTTAGAGCTGTTCATCCTAAAAACTTCATCAGGATTGCAACAGACGTGGCTAAAGAGCAAGGCATAGTCTCAGGCGACAAGGTCAAAGTGACTACGCCTTACGGCGCGCAAGTGGGCGAGGCATTTGTGACAGATGGCGTTGCTAGGGGTGTTATTAGTATCGAGCATGGATTTGGTCATGATGAGTTTGGTATAAGAACACACCTCGTCGACGGAAAGCCAGCCTTTGGGATTGCCAACCTAGAAAAAGGCGTTAATCACAACAAACTTGGACTTCTTGATCCAAAAAGAAATGGAGAATTTAGCCTAAATGACTGGCTGGTGGGCACCTGTGCTAGACAGGCACTTCCTGCAAAGATAAGAAAGATCGGCTAATTTAATATAAATTTGGCGAGCAGAGTAAATTTGCTCGCCAAATTTTACTTTTAAAGCTTTTAAACTCTAATTCGCTAGATCCTCAGCTACTTTTGCAGCGAGTTTTAGCTTGTCACTATCAAAGTGTGTGTAAATTCGCGAGGTATTTAAGCTTGCATGACCTAGAGCTTCTTGCACCAAAACAAGGTCCTTTTGCTTTTTGTAAAGCATCGTTGCAAAGGTGTGGCGCAGCATGTGAGCACCATTTTTCTCTTTTCTAATACCAGCCTTAAAAAGGATCTGCTCCACTATGCGACTTACATAGGCTTGCGTCAGTCTGGTGCCTTTTTTATTGATGAAAAGATAGCCCTCTTTGTTGATGTAGTTTATTGCAATCGCGTTTAGATGAGCTTCTATTAAGTGTCGTTTTATCATAACGATGCGGTATTTGTTGCCTTTGCCCCGGATCCTAATGATAAAAAGATCGCCATCTTCAGTGATGTCTTTTCGCTTTAAATTTAGAGCCTCGCTCACACGAATGCCAGTAAAAATTATCGTTTTTATTATGAGCTTATTGCGATTTGAGTTTTGCTTAAAATCACTCTCCTCGATCGCATCAAGAAATTTTTTGACCTCATCTTCGCCCATAAACTCAGGTAACTTTTGCCCTTTGTTGCCACTCACTCCGCCCCAGTTTTTTAAATTTATATCAAAAACATGAGCCTTGCCATCCTCTTCATTTTGTTTGTCTAAAAACGCAAAGAAATTTATCACTGAGATGCGGTAATTTTTCTTACTAGCATCGCTTAGTCCGCCAGTCGTGCTAGCTAGTATTTCGCTTAACAGCTCTTCATCGATCTGCTTTAGGCTGCTAAGCTCGTAAAATTTCATCGTTTCATATATTTTTTTAAGTGGATTAAAGTAGGTATTTATGCCAGTAAGCCCTGCATTTCTCGCACTTTTTACCAAGCCATCAAGCTGATCAATGTTCTTTACCTCGCGGCTTAGAGCGTAATTCACACTTGCAAGTGCCTTTGGATCCCTAAGCTCTTTATTTGAAAGTGAGCTTAGCTTAAATTTGACGTAGCGGGTGAGCCAAAATATGAATGAGTTTTCAAAATTATCTTTGCAATCAAGTGGATATTTCAAACCAATAGCCTTAAATTTTTATTTTAAAAAGTATTATATTTGAAATTTTATAAAATCTACTCTTTTTAAAATTCAACTATAAAAGCTTAAGCAAATATCCATTTTCAACGGCTTCAAGCTTATATTTATGCATCTTATCAAGCTCTAAAACCACTCTGAAATATCTATCATGCCAGCCTATGATCACATTCTTAAAATGTTCATTTTCAAGTTTTAAGCTCTTGGTTTTAAAGCTTCTTGGCGGCCTTGCAAAGTCAAGAACGATCTTATTTTTCTCATAAGTAAAATGCTTTAAATTTTTAGTTTTTGTAGCGATTTTTAGCTCTTTGTTGTTGGCTAGAAAGCTTATAAAACCTAGAAATTTAACATCTTTTCCATTTTTGACACTATCAACGGGTTTTGCACTAGGCTCAATCTTTATCTCGACCACCTTTTGTTCAGGTTTTATGTTAGTTTCTTTTGCTTTATCTGTGCTAAGATCGATCACTACAACATTTGGAGTTGGCATATCTGAAGTTTTATTTCTATCTTTATTTGAAATTTTAGTTTCATTTTTTTCTATTATCACAGGAGTGCTTAATTTTTGGCTAGGCATATTTGCCATTGTGACCGAAACATCTAGCTTTTTTGCCACAACTGGTTCTGGATTTTTTACCTTATTTAAAGCAAATTCATCGCTGTAATCGATAGTTTTATTTATATCAGCTAGTCTTTTTTCCTTTATGGTGCCATCATTTGCTCTATATCTTATGGTGACATCTAGTAAAAGTGCCGCATCGCTTGGAAATTTAAACGAAAGAGAATCAAATCTATCAAATTTTTCTATGATATTTGTTGTCATAACGCTTGTATTTAGCTCGCTAATAGGCATAAATGGGTTCTCTCTAGCAAAGATGCTTGTTGCAAATATAGATAAAACTAACCAAATTTTTTTCATCATTCCTACTTTTTATTAAAGTCTGGCTCAAGGCCTTGCAATTCAAAATAGTCTTTTTGTAGACGCGCGTTCATTTTTTTTAAAATTTCCACGTCTTCGCTAAGCCTCTCTTTTTTACTTTGAAGGCTTAGCATAACATCAAGTGAGCGTTTGCCAAACATCATATTACCCACATAAAAGGCAAACATAGCCACACAAATTGTGGCTATGACATAACGTAATGTTGGTCTAATATATTTTACAATTTTATGAAATATGCCATCAGTGTTGCCATATTCGTCTAAAATTTCGCTCAAATATTATCCCCCAAAAACTCTCCAGCCTCAAGCTCGATCTCAAGCAAGCGATTATATTTTGCATTACGTTCGCTTCTTGAAGTTGCACCTGTCTTTATCTCGCCAGTGTTTAGAGCAACTGCGAAGTCAGCGATAAACGCATCTTCGCTCTCGCCGCTTCTGTGGCTCATGACGCAGCGGTAGCCGTTTCTTTGAGCAAGGCGGACAGTTTGCATAGTTTGTGTAACCGAACCTATTTGATTTGGCTTGATAAGGATCGCATTTGCGATCTTTTTCTCGATGCCTTCGCGCAAAATTTTCTCATTTGTGACAAAAAGATCGTCGCCAACTAGCTGCACTTTGCTTCCAAGCCTTTTTGTAAGTTCAGCCCAGCCGCTCCAGTCGTCCTCGCTAAGGCCATCTTCGATAGAAAATATCGGATATTTTTCACAAAGTTTTTCGTAGTAGCTAATGAGCTCATCGCTACTAAATTTCTTGCCCTCAAGCTCGTATTTGCCATCTTTATAAAGCTCGCTTGAAGCAACGTCAAGGGCAAGTTTTATCTGGCTGCCTAGCTCATACCCAGCCCCTTTTACAGCCTGTGAGATAAGCTTTAATGGCTCTTCGTTGTCTTTTAAATTTGGAGCAAAGCCGCCCTCGTCACCGACAGCCGTGCTGTGGCCAGCTGCGTTTAGGATAGATTTTAGCTTGTGGTAAATTTCAGTTGCAGCTCTTAGCGCCTCGCTAAATGTGCTAAAGCCAAATGGCATGATCATAAATTCTTGAAAATCGACACTGTTGTTTGCGTGTGCGCCGCCGTTTATGATGTTGAACATCGGCACTGGCAAGATGCTAGCGTTTGCACCGCCAAGGTAGCGATAAAGCGGGATATTTAGGCTCTTTGCAGCTGCGCGAGCTACTGCCATAGATACGCCAAGGACTGCGTTTGCGCCTAAATTTGAGTAGTTGTGTGTGCCATCAAGCTCAAGCATCTCTTCATCGACTGCTTTTTGGTTGTAAGCGTCAAGGCCGATGATAGCCTCTGCGATCTTTTCATTTACATTTGAAACAGCTTTTAAAACGCCCTTGCCAGCGTATCTTTCGTCTTTATCACGAAGCTCCAGCGCCTCACGCTTGCCTGTGCTTGCGCCACTTGGTACGATCGCACTTGCCTCGGTTCCATCACTTAGTCTAACTGTCGCACGAACTGTTGGGTTGCCTCTGCTGTCTAAAACCTCGTGAGCTTCTACATCTTCAATAAATACCATTATTCATCTCCTGCTTCGTTTGTGTCGTCGTCTTCATCTTTTGCGCCGCTGCTTATTAGGTGATCGATCCCCATTGAGCCTTTTATCGCCGCTACTATTTCATCAGAAATTTCTGGATGCTCTTTTAGGTAGGCTTTGGCGTTTTCTCTGCCTTGACCTAGTTTTTCGGCCTTGTAGCTAAACCACGCACCTGATTTGTCAATGATGTCGAGTTTTACGCCATAGTCGATGATCTCGCCCTCTTTGCTCACACCCTCGCCAAACATAATGTCAAATTCAGCCACTTTAAATGGAGGCGCGACCTTGTTTTTAACCACTTTTGCTTTTGTCCGGTTGCCGATAGGCTCGTCGTTTTGTTTAAGTGTAGCTATCTTTCTTACGTCTATTCTTACAGATGAGTAAAATTTAAGTGCATTACCGCCAGTTGTAGTCTCTGGCGTGCCATATCCCATCATACCGATCTTCATACGAATTTGGTTGATGAAGATAACAGTTGTTTTCATCTTGCTTAAAATTCCAGTTAACTTTCTAAGCGCCTGGCTCATAAGTCTAGCTTGCAGACCAACGTGCTGATCGCCCATATCGCCGTCTATCTCGCTCTTTGGAGTAAGTGCGGCGACGCTATCAACTACGATAAGATCGACTGCGCCGCTTCTTGCGAGCGTTTCAACGATCTCAAGTGCTTGCTCGCCAAAGTCTGGTTGAGAGACGTAAAGGTTGTCGGTATTTACGCCTAAATTTGAAGCGTATTTTACGTCTAGTGCGTGCTCTGCGTCGACAAACGCACAAATTCCGCCAGCTTTTTGCGCTTCAGCGATGATGTGAAGTGTAAGAGTGGTTTTACCTGAGCTTTCTGGTCCATAGATCTCGATGATCCTGCCTTTTGGAACGCCGCCTATGCCAAGAGCTAGGTCAAGTCCTAGCGAGCCAGTCGGTATAGACTCGATAGCCTCAACCTCTTTATCGCCAAGTCTTAAAAGCGTGCCTTTGCCAAAAGCTTTATCAATCTGCTTTAGCGCAAGCTCAAGCGCCTTTTTCTTGTCTGCTTCGCTCTCTGGGATAGCTATCTTTTTGTCACTATCTTTTTCTTTTGCCATTTTTTACCTTATAAGTTGAAATTTGGCTTGATTTTATCCAAAAAGAGATGAATTTTACTTGATTTACTCGCAAATTATAATATTTTCGCCAAGCAGCACAGCGCTATCTATGAGAGCAAAAAGGTGCTCTTTTTCAAACAAAAATCCATAAATTTGATCTTCATTTTTTAGTATCGCAAGATTTAGCGGCTCTACTAGCGAGCTTGCGCAAATGTTTAAAAAAGCTTCATCGATATGATTTTGTGAAATTTGGGGTTTGGTTTTAAAATTCTCATCTTTTATAAAAGAGATAAATTCCTCTTTGGTAGTAGATTTATTAAATTTAAAAATTAGTTTTTCTTTTAAGGCCTGAACTAAAATTTCATCAAATTTAACTAAGTCTATGCGATCTTTTACACCTAAAATTTTGGCAAAATTTAGTAAATTTTTATCATAATCAGCCACATTTTTCTCATACTCGCTTTGCGCCTTTTTAGCCCTATAAACAGCGTAAAGACCAATAATCATAAACAAAAATGAAAGGGTAAAAACTTCTATTAAAAACTCACTCATCATCATCCTTACAAAATGCAAACTTCGGTCTTAAGCTCTACGCCAAATTTCTCTAAAACTCTAACCTTTGCCAAATTTATAAGGCTAATGGCGTCCTCAAAGCTTGCGTGGTTAAAATTTATCAAGAAATTCGCATGCTCTTCGCTAAATTTCGCTCCGCCGATCACGTATCCCTTTAGTCCAACCGCCTCGAGCAACACCCCTGCAAAGTGCCCTTCAGGATTTACAAAGCAGCTGCCAAAGCTAGCCCCTTTTGGTTGATTTGCCCTTTTTGCGCTTATGGCATCAGAAATGCTTGCGTCAAAACCGCTGTGAAGCTCAAATTTAGCTCCCAAAATGGCCTCATCTATGCCGCTGTGGCGGTAGCTAAAATTTATCTCATCCTTGCTCGCCCAGCCACGAGCCAGACGCACATGCGTGAGGCTGTCGCTTATGCTAAATTTAAGCAGCCCAGCGTTCATTTTTATAAGTCCGCCAAGTGTGCCTGGGATATTTTTTAAAAACTCAAGGTGAGCCATGTTGTTTTGCTTGCAGAAGTTATAAATTTTAGCCGATTTTGTTGCAGCACCTATCTCAAGGTAAATTTTATCACCTAAGCGTTCTAAATTTATATAGTCAAAACTCTTGCCAAGCATCGCTATTTTTGGGGGATTTGGCGAGATAAGTAGGTTGTTACCTCCACCTATCATCACAGCACCCAAGAATTCAGGCGAATTTAGATCATCAAGACTATTAACCTCAAAAACTTCATGCACGCCACCTATCCTAACCGAGGTAAATTTAGAAAAATCAACAAGCCTCGTCACTGGATAAATTCCGGTATAAACTCAAACATACGAGTGGTAAATTCAACCATCATCGAGATCATCCATGGCATCAAAAATATGATAACAACGACGACTAGCAAAATTTTTGGCACAAAGCTTAGTGTGGTTTCATTTATCTGCGTGGTCGCTTGAAAAATGGAGATGATAAGACCAGCTATTAGTCCGCTTAGCAGCATCGGAAGGCTGATATAAAGGGCGATCTTAAAGGTTTCAACTCCAAGCGAGACAAGCGTACTTTGCATCAGCTAAACCTTACTTCGTTATATCCAGTCGGGATGAGGTAGTCGTTTACGTCGATTGGCTTTTCAAAAAAGCCTTTTTCGTAGCCTATTTGGTAGAGCTTATTTAGCGCTTTTAACTGAGTTTCGTTCATGCTTATAGACTCATCATTTGCATATAAATTTAGATATGTTTTTAGCTCATCTTTGCCAACCCTGATGAGATTTCGCTCCATTAGCATGTGAGACAAAAATGGCTTGTGCGAAGTGGCGATCCTAACGGCTTCGCTAAGCACTCTCTCGCACTCGATCGCGTCGGTTATGGGCAGACTTCGTCTAAGTGCCATGCCGCCAAGTGGGAGCGGTAAATTTTCACCGTTTAGTTCACTCCAGATATCCCAAATTTCACGCTCTACGCAGAGCTGGTCGGAGAAATTTAATATACTTTCATGTATGAGTACGCCAGCATCGACTTCGCCGCTAAGTACAGCATTTTCTATCTCTAAGAAATTTTTATAAATAATTCTCGCTTCTGGATAGGCGATACGAAAAAGTAAAGCATTTGTTGTGTTTTTGCCAGAGAGTGCGACCTTAAAATTTCGCTTTAGCTGCTTACCTTTTAGCTTGATAAGCTTTGGGCCATAGCCATTGCCAAAGCTCACCGCACAGCGCAAAAGTGCAAATTCATCGCAGATTTTTGGATACAAAGCAAAGCTGATCGCCGTGGCTTCATAAGTGCCTTTTAGCGCCTCTTCGTTTAGGGTCTCGATATCAAGCGCCTTCGATGTAAAGGCTAAATTTTTACTACTAACCCAGCCAAATTTGACTGCAGCATACATGAAAATATCGTCAGCGTCCGGCGAGTGGGCGACGTTTATAGTTTTTAGATTATGCAAAGATGATCCTTTTTTTGATTACACCATTTTAATGAAATTTATTTAAAATAAAGTTTTAAGGGCGGTTTTTAAACGATTTTACTAGCCTTGCCTCTTTGAAATTTAGCACGTATTTCACGTCTATGGCGTCTTTAGCAACTTTTCTTCGTGCTAGTAGCGTTGAGTAAAACGGATGCTTAAGCTCTAGCATCTTAAGTAGTTTTTGATCGCTATCTTCTTTTTTTATATTTTCAACGATTATTGTCGTTATAAATTTGCCCTCAAACTCGTAAAATGGCCAGACTATCACGCCAGTATCGTTTGTTTTAAAGTCATTTATTTTAGACTTTTTTGGGATATTTAGCATGGAGATGATCTTTTTATGAGGAATTTCTGCGTTTTGCACCGAGATCACCTTTACAAGCAGATTTTTGTTCGCTCCAAGTCCATTTTTGCTAAAACGATAAACTCCGTCTTCAAGGATGCCAACCTTTTCAAAGGCATTAGCGTAGTTTGCGGCAGTGCAAGCAGTCAGCAAAAGTAACACAAGCATTAAAATTTTTATAAATTTCATCTTTTCTCTTAAAATTTCACTCTCTTTAGTCTATCTGAAATAAAATTTTTTCTACCAAATTTAGCTTCATTTTTGCCATTTAGCTCGACTAGATCGCCAGTAAAGCCACAAATGTCATTTTTAACAAGATAACTTCCAACGCCATAAGTATCAACCGGCGTGTTATAATCTTCAAAATCTTCTATAATCTTAGGACTAAAACCTGAGCTAACGACGATTTTAACGTATTTAAAGCCAGCTTTATCAAGCGCCTCTCTTAGAGCAAATATAAGCTCCTTACAAACACCGTGTGGGTCAAATTTACTCGTGTCTTTGTCCTCAAAATATTTATCTATCAAATTTTTACTAGTATCAACCCTAACCGCGCCAAGCCTCTCTTTTAGGGCGTTTGCAGCCTTTAATGCGTCTGTAATCACATCGTTATTATAGTCCACCAATGCCGTGATCTTCTCATTTTCAAAGGTCTTAGCATAAATTTCTGAGGCTTTTACTATATCCCCGCCGCACATTTGAATGAGCGCATGAGGCATTGTGCCACCACCTTTTAGCCCCGTAAGCTCGCCCTGAGCGTCAGTAGCAACTTTTTTTATACCGCCGATAAATGAGGCATAGCCGTCACCTGGTTGTGTGCAGATGTCATCTTGCCTGTCTGCCATGCTGAAAACGTCCTTGCCATTTGCCGCTCTTATCACATCTCTTGAGTTTGTCGCCACGCAGCTTCTTCTAGTAAGCGTCGCATCAATCACATTTTCTAAAAAGCCGAAATTTTCATACTTACCGCTTATTTTTAAAACTGGCTCGTTTGCGTTTATGATATCGCCATCATTAAGTACGTAAATTTCAAGCTCACTTGGGTTTTTGGCAAATTTATTGATGATAGCTAAAACCTCGTCGATGCCACAAAGCACGATATCATCACGCCTTTGGAAAAACTGCATCGTCACATGCTGATCTGGCAGGTTTTGCTTAATTATCTCATTTACTTTTAGAAAATATTTCGCAGTAAAGTAGCCCTCGCCGATCCTTGGATCTAGCCTAAAAGTTTTATCTGTTAGCCTTTTTATCTTGCCTTGCATCTTTAGCTCGAGTTCGTTCATATTTGTCCTTTTTAGCGTAATTATAGCATTTTGGTAGAAAAGTGAAAATTATAAAAATATATTTTAAGAATGTATAAGAGTATATTTTATAAAATCTTGAAATTTTACTTTTAAAGGAAAAATATGAAAAAGTTTTTACTTCTAATGGCCGCAATTTTTGCATTTGGCAATGAAAATTTGCTAGTAAGTGCGGGTGGCGGATATAAAAAGATAGTTGAAGCAGTCGCGCAAAATCTCAAAAAAGATGGCGTAAATATCGACACCTCTTTTGCAAACATCACAGCGATCATGGCACAGGCAAAAGAGGGCAAAACTGACGTGATAGTGGGCGATGAAGACTTTTTGAAAAAGTCTGATCTAAAGATCGCTGAATACGTAAATTTAGGCTCAGGCACTTTGGTTTTAGTTACCAAAAAGGGCGTGAAAATTGAAAAATTTGACGAGCTAAAAGCGCTTTCTAAGATCGCTATGCCAGACGCTACAAAGACGGTTTATGGCAAAAGAGCGAATGAATTTATGCAAAAAGCAAATTTAAGTGGCGAGCTAAAAGATAAAATTTTAGCAGTTGCTGGCGTGCCACAAGTCGTTACTTATGTATTAAACGGCGAAGTTGATGCTGGCTTTATCAACCAGACCGAACTAAATGCACACAAAGATGAATTTGGCAGTTTTATCTTGATAGACAAATCGCTTTATGCTCCAGCAAACATCGTAGCTGCAAAGCTTGAAGGATGCGATAAAAAGGCTGATTGTGAGAAATTTCTAAATAAGCTAAAAAGCGAGAGATAAAAAGAAATTTACACTAAATTTGGCATAAGATAAGGCTAAGCTTGCAAGAGCTCTCTTGGCTATTTGATCCGCTATTTTTAAGCGTAAAGGTCGTTTTATGCCAAGGGGCTTTGCTTATCGTTTTTGGGCTGGCTTTGGCTTATTATTTAGCTTTTAGTAAGACAAAGCTTAGAGCTATTTTAGAGATGATCGTAACTTTTCCACTCATTTTTCCGCCCATTGCGACTGGATTTTTACTGCTTTATCTGCTTGGTAAAAATGGCATCGTCGGCAAGGCTTTAAATTTAGAAATTATTTTTAGTTTTAAGGCTCTTGTGTTAGCTGCTTTTATAGCTTCGCTGCCGCTATTTGTAAAGCCTGTCGCTTCTGCTCTTAGCTCACTTTCAAGGAGCCTAAGTGAAGCAGCATACAGCCTCGGAAAAGATAAATTTCAAACAGCTATTTTTGTGCTTTTTCCATGTGTTGCAAAAAGCGTAGCAGCGGCTTTTATCTTAGCGATCTCGCGTGGGCTTGGCGAGGTTGGCATAACACTAATTTTGGGTGGCAATATCATAGGCAAAACAGACACTATCTCGCTTGCCATTTATAATGCTGTATACGATGGCAAAAGCGATGAGGCACTGGTTTTAAGCCTTGTTTTGGTTGTGTTAAGTTTTATTTCGTTTGGGATTATAAATTTGCTTGATAAAGGTAAAATTTAAAATGAGAATGGCGAGAGGATGAGAGAATCGAACTCCCCACCAGACGGTCAACCGCCCAGTCATCGGGTTTGAAGCCCGTGAGCATCACCAGATTACTTTATCCTCCGTGCGCGTTATTCTAGCAGATTTATATAAATTTTAGCCCATTTTCTATAAACTTTTTTTAATTACAAAAAGGATCTATGATTTTAAAATTAGGCATTTTCACATTTTTGGTTTTATTTTTTTGCGCTTGCTCTTCAGTACTAACCCCAGCAACCGCGCCACTAAATGTCTATGATGCGTACTCTATTTCACGCGATAAACGTGGTATTTACTCGATCACAAGAGATAAATTTATACAAAGCAAATTGCAAAGCAAAATTTTATTTTCAAAAGGGCTTAGTAATATTGATATCGAGATAGAGGTTTTTTACGGAGATGCTTATCTGATCGGACTTGTTGATAGTAAAGAGCTTGAAGATAAGCTAGTAGAACTAGCCAAAAGTACAGATGGTGTGCGAAAAATTTATACCTATCTTCGTATCAAAAAGCCAGAATATCCGTGCGATAGTCTAAAAATTCTTGCAAACTTAAAGCAAAATCTTTTTAAAGATAGTATAGTTGAGGGCACAAATGTGCGTGTTAGCATAGTTGGCTGTGATGTTGTATTTAGTGGCGTAGTTGATAGCATTGAGCAAGAAAAACATGCTATTTGGTACGCTAAGCATATTGACGGCGTGGCCGATGTCTACTCATTCATCAAAATTATCAAATAAATTTAGCTTAAATATCGCTCTTTTTTACAAAGCTTGCTATTAGGCTTGGTAAGATGATTAGCGCGCCAAGAAGCATAAATACCATAACAAGATCGGTTAGTAAGCCAAAATATATAGTTGGGATAAAGTTACTAGTTATCATCACGCTAAAACCAAGAAAAATGGTGAACGATGTGTAATACATCGCATATCCGATGCTTGCGTGTGCGACTTTAATACTCTCAAAAACGCTTTTTGTAAGCATCTCTTCTTTAAAGCGGTGTATGTAGTGAATGATATCATCAACGCCGATACCAATACTAATGGCTGCGATCGTGATACTCATCACATCAAGCGGAATGCCAAAAAATCCCATCACACCAAAGAGTGTGCAAAGTGGGATTAAATTTGAAACTATCGCAATGGTTGCTAGTTTGATACTTCTAAAAACAAAGCAAAATATGACAAAAAGTATAGCAACAGTTAGCCCAAAAGTATCAACTTGCGAGCTAAGTAAATTTTGAAGCATATTGTTATAAAGCACCATCATTCCGGCAACTTCTATACTTACATTGTCATTTTTAGTAAGCTGTGCTAGCCCTTCTCTAAGCTCTTTTAGAAATAAATTTCGTCTAAGCCCAGAGTCACTATCAACGATCCTTATACTAAATCTAAGCTCATCATTTTCAACGCTTACATAAGGACTTAATAAGATGTTTTTATAATTTTGTGGCAATTTCTCATACATCGCAGCTAATAAAAAATCATCACTTACACCGTTATTTAGCTCTTTTATGGCTTTTATAAGGGTTGCTAGCGAGCTTACATGTCCGACAAATTTTTGCTCTTTTAGATAATCGTGAATTTTCTCAGCAACCCTTGTGTGATAGCTATTAAACCAGTATTTTGCATCCTTGGCATTGCTTTCAAACTCATTTTCAAACTCATCTTGCTCGGCATTTTTTTCTTGTTTTTGCTCTTTAAATTTCACTATCACATCAACCGGTATCGTGCCACCAAGCTTAGTATCAATGACTTGCATTCCTTGGCGAATTTCTGTGCTTTCTTTAAAGTAGCCAATGAAGCTATTTTCAACCTTTATCTTGCTGATACCATAAACGCCAAAACAGACAACTAGAGCGCAAACTACGTAGATAATCTTTCTTGAGTTTAGGGCTAAATTCGCGCAGTATTTTGTAAATTTAAAGCTATTTTCAAAGGTTCTAATAGGAGCTAATTTTTCTAAATTTACATTTATCGCGCCAAATAGCAAAAACGCAAGCACAAGCGAAACGCTAATGCCAGTGCTCATCATAATGCCAAGCATGATAACTGGCTTTATGTCAGCACTCATAAGCGAGCTAAAGCCAATAACCGTGGTAAATATCGCCCAAAAAGATGGAGAGAATTTATCACTAAGTGTTAGATAAATTAGCTGATTTTGGCTATATTTTGGATGCTTTGCGAAAAATTCTCTATAGCTAACGACAAGATGAATCACAGTTGAAATGGTAATTATGAGCTGAAGCGCGATGTAGTTTGAGCTAATGACCGTCACTTCCCAGTCAAATATACCAAAAATTCCAGTCGTAAAAATGGCACTTACGGCACATATAAACATCGGTAAAACTATCCATCTAATCTGCCTGAAAAATAGCCATAAACTAAAGCTAAGAAGAGCAAGTACGCTTAGGCCATAGACTAAAAGATCGCTCTTTATAAAGCCTATCATATCATCAGCGATCATATTTGCACCACCTAAAAACAGCTCGTCATTTGCGTTAAATTTAGCTATGGTTGCTTTTATGGCCTCAAGGTTTTCGTGATCACTTTTTCTAAGCTCATCTCGGTAGGCTTTAAACTCATAGGCAAGAGCCTCTAGCTTAAGTCGCTCAGCTTGTGTGATAGTGCCGTTTGACTCTTTTTGGCTAAGTAAATTTCTCTCATTTACAAGTTCATTAAATTTCTCATCTTGTTTTAAATTTAGAGCAATTGCTGTGGTTTTTAGATCTTTGCTTATCAAATTTCCGCTGTAAATCGGACTTTTGGCAAACTCGAGCTTTGCTTTTGAAATATTTATATCTTTATCTTGCAGCGTTGGAGTATGATCTAAGATACCAGTAATCCCCCCTTTTACACTATTTAAAAGTGGAATATTTATTATAGAGATGACGCTATTTACCATATCGTTTTTAGCTAGTTCATCGCCTAAATTTTTGATAAGTTCTAAATTTTTAGATAAAAAAAGATCATCTTTTGGAGTAAAAGCAACCACTAAAAATCCGGGTGAGTCGTAGCGTTTGGCTATCTCTCTATAAGCTTTTAAGTCAGGATCATGCTCAAGCAGTAGCGTTTCAGCTGACGCATCAACGCTAAGCTTGGTGCTAAGATAGCCAAAAACTACGCTTAAAGCTAAAATTAGAGCAATAATAAGCTTGTTTTTAGCAATGATAAATTTAAAAATTTGTCGCATTAAGGGTTAGTTTTATTTTGATCAGGCAAAACAGCTTCGTTTAGCTTTTGTAAAAGAGTATTGAAATCAGCGTTATTTAGCACATCACCAAACTGACTTCTGTATGTTTGAATGATGCTTACACCAACGATATCAAGATCGTAAATGAGCCAACCACGCTCTTTAGCGTCATAAAATTTATAGACAAATTCGTAGCTCTTGCCATCATTTATAAGCTCAGATGTTAGCCAGTATCTATTTTTTTGAGGTTCGCTCTCGCCAGTTATACGTATCTCTTGATCTTTGTATCCTAAAAGTTTATCTATGTATGAGCTTTTTAGTTTTTGCTCAAATGCTACGTCAAATTTAGCTTGCTCATCGCTACTTAGACTGTTGTAACGTTTACCAAGGCTTATCTTTGCCATTTGTTTATAGTCAAAAAATGGATCAAGAAGAGCAAAAATTTCTTTTGTCTTTGCATTATTGTCTAAATTTGTATCTTTTAAAATTTCAATAACCTTTGTTGTTTTCATCTCTACTTCAGGCTTGATCTGCTCTTTCGAAATAGCAAAAAGGCTAGTTGTAAAAAGTAAAATCATAGTTAGAATTTTTAAAATTTTCATATTTACTCCTTGATAAGCTTGTCACGTCTTTGCTCGTAAGCATCGCGTAAAAATGGATAAAGATCAATAGCATCTTTTCTTAGTTTTTCATAAGCAGTTGGATCTTGCGAAAAGCTATTAAACGCTCTATATGACTTGATACCAGTGGATAAAAGTATAGGATCAACGTAGCTAATAGGATCAGCAAAATAATCTCCGACCATGCCACCAGTATCTCTTAAATTTGATGGTCCAATAAGTGGCCAAACTATATGAAAACCGCTGCCAAGACCCCAATATCCAAGCGTTTGTCCAAAATCTTCATCGTGAGGTTTGAGATTGTAGTATTTTGCTCCGTCTGTTAGTCCGCCAAAGCCTATTATCGTATTTGCTAAAAATCTCAATGTCTCTTCGCCAGCGTTTTGAAATTTAAACTGAAGTAAGTTATTTACAAAGCGAACCGGAAAAAGCAGGTTGTCAAAGAAATTTGAAACCATTGTTCTAGCTGTTTTTGGCACAACATAGGCATAGCCTTTTGCCACTGGAGTTAGCATATTTACATAGATAAAGTCATTTGCATGCGTCATAATTCTATTGTAGCCACTAAGTGGGTCAAAAACATCTTTTCTTGCTTCAAATTCAACATCAAATTCGTCGCTTTCACTGTTCGTATTTATGTCCGTATTAGCACAGGCTAAAAGCAAACTAAAAAAGATAGAAAGCAAAAATTTCATACTAAGCCTTATTTTTATTTATAAAATGTATCTCGATTTTATCTTTTAAAAACTTTACAAGAAATTAAGAGAAATTTATAAATTGGCTTAAATCTTTAAGCTTAAGGATTAATATAATTAGATATACTTCACAAATTATTCTCTAATATAGTAAAGGTAAAAATTTTGAAAGCAGATATAAATTTAGAACTATTTTTAGGCGAAGATACCCAGGTTTTAGCTAAACATATTACATTATTAAAGGCCATAAAAGAGACAAAAAGTATCACAAAAGCAGCGGAATTGGTTGGCATATCATACAAAAATGCTTGGGACTGCCTTGATACGATAAATAACAAAAGCAGCAAGCCGCTTATTATTAGAGCTGATGGAAATAAAAAAAATAGTGGCTCCGAGCTAAGCGAGTATGCCAATAAACTGATAAAAATTTATGATGCCATTCTTGAGACTCAAAAGGATTTTTTGCAAAAAATTTGTCAAAAAGTAGATTTTGAGGATGTAGATATTGTAAATCTTCAAAGAATGAATATGAACTTAAGTGCTAGAAATCAGCTCTCATGCGAGATTATTGGCATAAACCGCGGTGCGGTAAATTCTCAAATAGTTGCAAAACTAAGTAATGGCTGCACGCTTGAGTCAAATATCACGGTTGAAAGTGAGAAAAATTTAGGACTAAAAGTTGGGCAAAAAGTTATTTATATTTTTAAAGCTCCAGCTGTTATTTTGGCTAGGGATCTAGATATAAAAATAAGCACAAAAAATCAATTAAAAGGCGAGGTGATCGAAGCAAAGATAGGTGCTGTAAACGCTGAAATTACTTTAAAACTAAGCGATGAGCAGACTTTAACTGCTATCATCACAAAAGATAGTGCGATGGATATGCAAATAGGTGTTGGCGATACACTTTTAGCAATAGTAAAATCATCACAAATCATTATAGGAGTTTAAATGAAAAAAGTTTTTAAATTTTTATGTGTGGCGGCTTTGCTTGTCATAAACGCATTTGGCGCTGAAGTAAATGTCTATGCTGCGGCAAATACGACATATGCATTTCCTGAGCTTATAAAAGAGTTTAACAAGCTTCATCCAAACGCAAAGATCAACTTAACCCTTGGTGCAAGTGGTGGTCTTGTTACTCAGATCCAAAACTCAGCTCCAGCTGATATATTCATGGCTGCTGATATGGGCTTTGCGCAAAAAGCTTATGATACAGGCTTTGCAAGTACTGAGCCAAAAGTTTATGCACAAGGCGCTGTTGCTATTTTTTCTATCAGAGATGTTGACTTTAAAAAAGGTATCGAAGTTGTTCGTGGCTTAAAAGCGATCTCTGTCGCAAATCCACAAACTGCACCATACGGCAAAGCTAGTATAGAAGCACTAAAAAATGCAAAACTTTATGATGAAGTAGAAAAAAATATCGTCTATGCTCAAAAAATTTCTGAAACTCTATCTCAGGCGCTAAGTGCATCTGATGTAGGTTTTATCGCTGCTAGCGCACTTTTTGATGAGAAAATGTCAAAATACAAAGAGGGCGTTAATTACATCTTTGTTCCACAAGAGCTATACACTCCGATCGATCAAGGTATCGTTCTTCTAAAACATACTGAAAAAAATGATGATGCAAAAGCATTTTACGAGTTTATCTTAGGTGATAAATCAAGAGAAATTTTCAAGAAATTTGGTTACAACGTTCCAGCTAAATGATAAGAGCAAAGATCGTTGGAATTTTGACTAAAGATGACGTTAGCCTATTTGAGCTAAAGGGTCTAAATTTAGAGGCGAATTTATTTATGCTAGTCTTGAATGAGGCTAGCAAATTTGCCTTAAATGATGAGATTGACTTAGGTTTTAAAAGCTCCGATGTTATCTTGGCAAAAGACAAACTAAGTAATAACTCACTTGAAAACGAGCTAAAATGCGTGATTGAAGCTATAAATTTTGGTGAAATTTTAAGTGTTGTTAGCTTAAAATGTGGCGAAATTTACTTCGAAGCTATTATCTCAAATCACGCATTAAAAACTATGAATTTAGGTGAAAACGATGAAGTCTTTGCCTATATAAAATCTACAAGCATTCACATAAGTACACAAAAATGATAGAAATTTCTTGTAAAAAAGAGCTAAATGGTGGCGACGGCAAATTTATGCTTGAGGCAGACCTTAGCTTTGAAAGTGGTGATCTTGTCGCACTTTATGGAGCAAGCGGTGGCGGAAAGACCACTATTTTACGCTTGATCGCTGGTTTTGAAGCACCACAAAGTGGCTTTATAAAGGTTGGAGATAAAATTTTCTTTGATGAAAAGACAAATTTGGCTCCACAAAAACGAAATATCGGCTTTTTATTTCAAGATTATGCTTTGTTTGAAAATATGAATGTCTTTAAAAATTTACTCTTTGCAAAAGATGACATAAGCCTAGCAAATAAACTTCTTGATATCTGCGGTCTAACCAGCCTAAAAAATGCAAAAATTAGCACTCTTTCTGGCGGCCAAAAACAACGCGTAGCACTTGCTCGTGCAGTTATGAGAAGACCTGAAATTTTACTGCTTGATGAGCCGTTAAGTGCGCTTGATAACGCCATGCGTGAGAAACTTCAAGACTATTTACTAGCACTTCATGATGAGTTTAAGATGAGCATTATTTTAGTAAGCCATGATATCGCTGAAATTTATAGCTTTGCAATAAAGTCTTTGTCCTTGAAAACGGCAAAATTTCAAGATCAGGTAGTGCAAGTGAGATATTTTTAAAGAGTGCAGGATCGCAGAAATTTGCCTTCAATGCCAAAATTTTAGAGATAAAAAAATGTGATGCGATCTTCGTAGCAAACGTACTAATAAACCGTCAAATTTGTGAAGTTGTATTAAGTAGCAACAAGGCAATGAATCTAAAAGCAGGTGATATGGTGGTAGTTAGCACAAAAGCATTTAGCGTAAATTTGGAAAAAGTATGATAGACGAGTTAAAAAATATCGATTACGAGCCGTTTTGGCTCTCGTTAAAACTATCTTTTATAACTACTTTTATCTTGTTCTTTGCCTGCATTACGCTTGCATATTTTATGTCGCAGAAAAAATTCTTTGGTAAATCATTTTTAGAGTCGATAATCTCACTACCTTTGGTTTTGCCGCCAAGTGTTCTTGGCTTTTATCTGCTTATTTTTTTATCGCCTTATTCTGCCTTTGGTAAATTTATCGAAGAAATTTTTGGAGTTAGGCTGGTTTTCAACTTCACAGGTCTTGTTGTGGCAAGTTGTATTTATTCATTGCCATTTATGTTTGGGCCGATTTATGCTGGACTAAACAGCCTAAAAAAGAGCCTTTTTGAAGCGAGTTATAGCCTTGGCAAAAACAAACTTACAACTATTTTTCGAGTGATACTTCCAAGCATTAGATCAAATTTGTTAACAGCTACTGTCGTTAGCTTTGCTCACACTATGGGCGAGTTTGGCGTTGTTTTAATGATAGGCGGTAGCGTAGCTGGAGAGAGCAAAGTCGCAAGTATTGCGATATTTGAAGCGGTTGAAATGCTTGATTATACCAAGGCTCATGTCTATGCACTTTTGATGTTAATAATTAGCTTTTTTGTCCTTTTTATAGTTTATCTTTTAAATTCTAAAAAAGCTTAAGACAAAGCTTATAGAGATATAATAGTAAAAATTTTAAAGGATGAAATATGATAAACGTGCCTACAAATATATATTTAAATACTCTAGACGGTAAGGAATTTGATTTTTCTACCTTTGCAAGGACGCATGATTGCGTTATTTTTATCTACCCAAAGATAGGTGATGACTTTGAGCTTTTAAGCGAGGAACTGCAAAATACAGCTGGCATGAAGGGCTGCACCAAACAAGCAATAAACTACAAGAAATTTTTAAAAGATTTTAACGATCTTGGTTTCATGGTAGTGGCTGTTGGCTCCCAAGATATCGCAGCTCAAAGGAAATTTCAAGAAGAAACTTCAGCTGGAGTTATGTTCTTAAATGATAGTGAGTTTATGCTTGAGAGCGCACTTGAACTTCCAGTTTTTTCTGCATCAAATGGTCATAAATTCTACTTTAGACAAACACTTATCATAAAAGATGGCAAGGTAAGGCACGCATATATAGTGGATGATCCTGAGAATGATGCCAAAAATATGCTAGAAAAACTCAAAGAAAAAGACTACTAGGAGCTAAAATGAGTCAAAATAGCAAAATCGAAAAGTCTTATGACGAACTAACTTATAAATCAATAGCTTTTGCACAATCATCACCTTACAGGCTTGAAGCTTGCGCCACACTTCTTGGCGTAAATCCGCCACCATGCAAAACTGCAAGAGTTTTAGAGATAGGATGTAGCTTTGGTGGAAATTTGATCCCATTTGCAGTGAATAATAAAAACGCAAAAGTAGTTGGCATAGATCTTAGTGGCGAGCAGATAAGGCGTGGGCAAGAAATCGTTAAAGAGATGGAGCTTACAAATTTAGAGCTTATACACGGCGATATTTGCGAATTTAAAAGTGATGAGAAATTTGACTATATCATCGCTCATGGCGTTTTTAGCTGGGTGCCAGACTTTGTAAAAGAAGCTATATTAAAAGTCGTAAGAGAGAATTTAAGCACGAACGGCGTGGCATTTATCTCTTATAATGTTTATCCTGGTTGGAAAGTAAAAGATGTCATAAGAGACATAATGCTACTTGCTGCAAAAGACAAAGAAACAATGCAAGAGAAGCTAAAAGCGGCTAGAGAGGCACTTTTGGTTTATAAAGAGTATTTACTAACAAGAGATAAAGAAGTTTATGAAAATAAAATGCCGCTTACTATGCTTCTATTTACAATAGAACATGTGCTTTCAAAAGATGACTTTTACATAGCTCATGAGTTTTTAGAATACACAAATGATCCGTTTTATTTTAAAGATTTTAATGCCATGCTTGCCAAAAATGAGCTTACTTATCTTTGTGAGTATACGCTTGATGATATTTTTACCCCAGATGTTGGTACGGCCGTAGTAGATGAATACAAAAATAATAAATTTAAAGATAGGATCGATCTAGAGCAATTCATGGATATGATTAGCAACAAAGTCTTTAGACAAAGCCTAATAGTCCATAGCAAAACTTATGAGAGCATAGCCAATAAACAAATAGGCCCAAGCGATATTAATAAAATTCACGTTGTGGCAGATTTTATAAAGAAAGATAACCAGTGGCAAGATAGTTATGGTGCTATGCCACAAGATATATCATGGCTTTGTGAGGTCTTTTATAAGATGTATCCAGCCAGCATAAACCTTTCTCAGATTTTAGAAATTTTGCCAGAAGATAAGCTCATGGTTTATAGTGCTTTTGTAAGAATTTTAACAAACTCGTCTGATGCAATGATTTTAAAAGATGAGCAAAAAAAATATCGAGTATAGGCCTGGACACTCAAGGCTTAGTCAAAATTTAATAAATTATGTAAGATATTTCTTAAATCATAAAAATAATGCCGATGTTGTTTTTGCTAATAAATTTAGCATCTCAAGGAAGCTTAACAATATCGATTATTACATACTTTTATTGCTTGATGGTAAAAATAGCTTAGAAGATGTCGCAGCAAAAACCTTAAAATTTATCAAAGAGAACAACGAAGATATATTTGACATAAATGGCAAAGTGCTTAAAAAAGATAAAGTCGCAGCAAACATAATGAGCTACGTGCTAGGCACAGCAAAAATAGCTAGTATGCTTTATCTGATAGAAGAAATTTAAGTTTTTAAATTTTACTTTGTTTATATAGTTGTGTGATTTTATCTTTTAGATTTAGTGTGTTTTTTGAGAGAGCTATGAAAAATGGACTTTTTAAATTAGCAAGCTCGTAGCTCATCTCTTTGCCGCTATTAGCGTCAAATACTTTTCCGTCACAAAAATTTACGAGCGCTTCTCCTGCTGCATTGTCCCAAAGATAGCTTGGGGCAAATCTCAAATAAGCTCCACCAAATTCAATCAAACGGCAAAATTTTATGGCTGAGCCGATGCACCTTTGCTCAAAATTTAAGCTCTGCCCTATAAATTCTATCTCTTTGGCGTCGCCTCTTCTGCTTGAAAAGATTAGATTGTCTAAATTTTTATCTTTTTTATTTAAATCAACTCTCTTTATGATTTCATCATTGTCATCTAAAATTTCTTTAAAAGCGCCATTTTCATCAGCGTAAAAAAGCTCTTTACTAACTGGGATAAATATCACGCCAAGCACCGGTCTAGCTTTTTTTATAAGTGCTATACAAACGCAAAATTCGCCATTTCTAGCTAGAAATTCTTTCGTGCCATCAAGAGGATCTACGAGCCAAAACTCGTCTTTAACGCTTTCTTGCAAGATGCTCTCTTCAGAGCAAATTTTTATCCCACTTTTGCTTAGAATTTTTATTATCGCTTCATTTGCAGCTAGATCAGCGCTAGTTAGTGGCGAGCTGTCATCTTTTAGGCAGACTTTAAGAGCCGTATTATCTGCAGAGTAAAATTTCATTATTTGCGCTCCAGCATTAACGGCTGCTTTTTTAGCTAAATTTAGAAGCTCACTCATTTTGGTGTTCTGTTTGTCTCTCCAACATAAAGCTGTCTTGGGCGGACGATCTTTATCGTATCTTGCTCTTTTAGCTCGATCCACTGACTAATCCAGCCAGGAGTCCTGCCGATTACAAAGATGACGGCAAACATATTATTTGGTATGCCAAGCGCTTTTAGGATGAGTCCTGAGTGAAAATCAACATTTGGATACAAATTTCTACTCACAAAATAATCATCATTTAGCGCGATATCCTCGATGCGGTTGGCGATCTTGATGAGCTCTGAGTTAATGCCTATCTCATCCATAAGCTGATCTCTCATTTTTTTGAGCACTTTTGCGCGAGGATCAAAATTTTTATAGACCCTGTGACCAAAACCCATTAGCCTAAATGGATCGTTTTTATCCTTTGCTCTAGCGATGTATCTATCGACATTTGCTACCGAACCTATCTCTTCAAGCTGGCGGATGACACCCTCGTTTGCACCGCCATGAGCCCAGCCCCAAAGTGCTCCGATGCCCGCACTTATACATGCGTATGGGTGAGCGTGCGTTGAGCCAACGGTTCTAACAGTCGTTGTTGAAGCATTTTGCTCATGATCAGCGTGGAGCATAAAGACCGTATCAAGCGCCTTTATCTCGATTGGCTTAAGATCGACGTGCTCGTATGGATAGCCCCTCATCATATAAAGAAAATTTTCAGTAAAGCCACGATCTAAATTCGGATATATGATAGGAAGACCGCGTGAGTATCGGTAGCTAAAGGCTGCAATCGTTGGAATTTTAGCGATTATACGCATAGCCATCTCGTGATACTCTTCAGGTTTATCCATATTTAAGTGATCTGAGTAAAAGGCACTTAGCGCTGAGACTGCCGCTTGTAATATCGCCATAGGGTGAGCTTTATCTGGAAATGCGTCAAATAGCTTCATCATGCCTTCATGTATAAAGCTTCTTTTTTTAAGCTCGGTTTTAAAATTTATATACTGCTCATTTGTTGGAAGCTCTTTGTTTAAGAGTAAGTATGCCACGTCTAAAAATGTCTTATTTTCGGCCAAATACGCGATATCATAACCTCTATACATTAGTTCGCCTTTTAAGCCGTCTATGTAAGTTATTGCCGAGCGACACATCGCAGTTGAAGTATAACCTCTGTCAAAAGTAAACATTCCAGTATCACTAAAAAATGTCGAGATGTCTATCACATCAGGCCCCATAGTGCCTTTTAGTATAGGAAACTCGTAACTCTTGCCGGTTCTGTTATCAGTTAGCGTAGCTGTATTTGATGACATTTTTACTCCTTACTTCTTGATTGCATTAGAAATTTTATAATTATTGTCCCTATTATAGCTTGAGCTAGGCTTGCTAGGATAAAAGATGAGTAAGAATAATCACTTATCTCACCTGATTTGTGTGCGATAGTAGCAACTGCTACTAGAAGTGTTAGTGGCATGGATTGTGAGAGGGAAAACAAAAATATCCCCTTAAATCCTAATTTCCCTACAAATAACACACTTGAAAAAAGCCTTGTGGCAAGCATCGCACAAAATATAAAAATAGCATCTTTTATCACTTCATTTGAGCTTAGGCTTGAGAGTTTAAAGGTCGAGCCTATGTGTATAAAAAATATCGGTACCAAAAATCCAAATCCAAAGCTTGAAAGCTTGTGTGGTAAGTCTTTTTTATGATCAAAAAATGTCGCTATAAACATACCTGCGATAAACGCACCAAAGGCAACTTCTAAATTTAAATAAAGCATAAGTGCAATCATCGAAAAAAATACAGCAATGCTTAGTCTAATATCTTTTTCATCCTTATCGTAGTGTGGCATAAGGATCACTTTAAGCCCCGGGTACCACCAAAAAAGCACATCTAAAATTTTAAAGCTAAGCACACTGATAGCTAAAAATAAGATCAAATAGCCAATCGTTAGCCATAAATTTATACTAGCTCCAAACTGCAAATAGGCAGCTATAAATGTCAAAAGCGTAATGCTTATAAGCTCACCAATAGTTGCAATAAGCATGCTTAAATTTAGCCATTTTACATCTCTGCCATACTCTTTAAATAGCGTAAATATCATGCCAACGGCCATTATCGGGATAATGATAATATAAAGCAAACTAAGATCAAAACTAAATGTAAGTGCGGTTGCTAGCGAGTAAATGAGGGCAAGATAGATAAGCCCCAGACGTAAAATTTTGCGGTCGATATTTATAAGCATTCTAAGATCGATCTCCATGCCAGCTAGAAACATCAAAAAGAAAAAGCCAACTTCGCTAATTAGCTTAAACATCTCATTTTCGCCGACAAGCCCGATGTAGCTAGCTAGTGCCCCAAGTATTATCTCAGCAGGAGCGACAGGAATGCGTAAAATTTTAGAAATATAAGGCGAAGCAAAGACGATAAATGCCAAAACGACAAGAATACTAAGCTCGCTCGCTTGATGTAACTGCAAAAAGATCCTTAAATTAAAAATGTTTGATTGTATAAAAAGCTTTGTTATTTTTTGATTAAGCTAAGCGATCTTTGGGCAAAATGGCAACAAATTTTTAAAAATTTGGAGTGCAAATTTATGCGTAAATTTCTATTTTTTGTCTTGATGTTTTTTGGAATTTTTGGCTTTACAGACGAGCTAAATTTGGTTCAAAGTTTTAAATTTGATGGAAGTGTTTTTTATAAGAAAAATACAGCCAGAGATGAGAGTTTTTACTTTTTAAAAAATGAAAATTTTGATGAGCATTTCGTAGGCTTTAGAGTAAAATTTGACAAAAATATAAAAAGTGAAAGTATGCTTGCTGAGCTAAAAAAGAAGATAAAAGAGGCTAAAGAGGTGCTTTATAGTGAAGAGAATGATCAAATTTTAGCTCTCATAAAAGATGAAACTAGCAGTAAAAATATAGAAATAATCCACTTTTTACTTAAAAATAATGGAGTCTTAATACTTTCATATGAGAGAATTTATGATCCAAAAACTCTGGTAGATGGGCTTAAGCCTGTACTTTTAAGTGAAGCTAGAAATTTTATGCTTCAAATACCAAAGGTAGAAGCTAGGTAGAAAGGTGGATGTGGCGGTATTTTGCACTGCATGCGGTTTTGTCAAATTTCATCAAATTTTAATAGCCAATTCTTGTGAGTGAATGAAATTTAAAATTTGCACATAGATTGATGAAATTTTTACTTAAAGGGGAACAAAGGGGCTTGAATTGCGTAAGTCGCCCCCTTATCCCACTTTATATCCCCCAATCCCTTAACACGCTCAAAGTGCACGAAATACGACTATCGTGCCGCATCCGGTTTGTTCTAAAGAAGCTCTAAAAAATTAAAATTTACGAGCAAGCATATCACGGCTCTAAATTTAGTGCTAAACGAAGCGAAGCCCAAATTTAGCAGTCTGCTATGGTAAGCGAGTAAAGTTTTAAAATTTGTAAAATGGCACAAACAAAGCTATTTTACTACACGCCTTAAAAACCTCACAAATTTTTGCCAAGCAAAATTCCAAGATAGCTTGCAAGTAGGCAAAAAACAAGGTTTAAAAAGATATTTAAAAAGCCTTTTGCCAGCTCGCCTTCTAGTAAAAATTTCACACTATCAAGGCTAAAGCTTGAAAATGTTGTAAATCCGCCAAGTATGCCAATGACCAAAAATACTCTCACGCTTTGGCTTAAATTTAGACAAAACAAAACGCCGATAATAAAGCTGCCAAGCACATTTACGCCAAGCGTAGCTAGCGGAAAGTGGCTAAATTTTAGGAGCTCACCAGCCAAAAACCTAAAACCAGCTCCGATAAAGCCCCCAAGTCCTGCGAAAAGTAAATTTACGAGCATTAGTGACAGATACTAGCGAAGTTAAAACCGCGCTTTGTAAGCTCCTCGATATCCTTGCTAGCTTTCTCGCCTTTTGCGGTGAGATAGTCGCCTATCACGATCGCATCAGCACCATTTTCAAAGATCTCGTATTGTCTATCGCCTAAAATTTTCTCCCTACCGCCAGCTATCATGACTCTAGTTTCTGGAAGAGCGCTTTTGGTGTCACGTACGATCTTTAGGGCTTCATCCACACTAAGAGGGGGCAGATCAAGAGTTAGAGATTCATTTTTTATGAAAAAATTTATCGGTGATGAAAATGGTTCAAGCTCTTTTAGACTAGCTCTAAAGCTTACTCTATCGGCCTCACTCTCGCCAACGCCGTAAATTCCACCAGTGCAAAGCATAAGCCCAGCTCTTTTTGCATCTAAATTTGTCTGATATCTCTCATCCCAAGTGTGTGTTTTGCAAATTTTTGGGAAAAATTCTCGGCTTGTTTCAAGGTTGTGGTTATAGCTAAAAACGCCAGCTTTTTTAAGCTCGCTAAGCTGCTCGTAAGTCGCCATGCCGTTACATGCGATGAGCATCAAATTTGGCACTTCTTCATGCACGGCTCTTGCTAAAGACGCGATGTAGTCGGTCTTTTTGTCATTTAGCCTAGCACCGCTTGTGACCAAACAAAAGCCAAGTGCGTGGTTTTTATAAGCCATTTTGGCCTCGTCCACCACCTGCTGCACGCTTTTTTCTTTAAATTTTGAGATATCGGCACCAGCTTTGGCACTTTGTGTGCAGTAAGCGCAGTCCTCGGCGCAGTTTCCTTGAGTGACTGAGCATATCGCACAGAGCATAATTGTTTTCATTTTTCATCCTTTTTTGGGGCGTATTATAGCTTTGATAGGTTTAAAATTTAAGTAGGGTGATTTATGAATTTGCAAAAATAGTTTGATGAAATGTATAAATTTATTTTTATTCAAAGGGAGATAAATGGGCTTGAGTTACGGTCTGCTTGCAGCTGCGAGCTAGCGAAGCAAAGAGCCGTCCCTTTATCCTCATTTAAATCCTCTAAATCCTTCGCACGTTAGAAGTGCATGTGATAGCACTTTGCACCACATGCGTTCGTATATCTATAAATTTTAAAATTTCAAGAACGAGTAATTTCGGCTCTAAAATTTGAGCCAAGTCATAAGCGAAGCTAAATTTTAGTAGTCAATTCTTGCAAGTGAATGGAATTTTAAAATTTGCTCCACAATATAAACTTATTAAAAACTATGCGAAAAGATTAAATTTTTATGACATTACTTTCTCTTATAAATTTCCGCTCTCTCTTTTATTCCAATTTGGCAAAGCGCTAAGCTCGTCAAAAAGCCCAAAAAGTGCGTACTTTAGTGTGAAGATTGCCCCTTAGATGTGTACAGTTGGTGACGATTTTCCCTTTATGCTGGCTAAGCTTAGCGGTGCTGTCAGGTATTTTAAATTCCAAATTTATAAAAGCCAAATTTAGGCTCAAGGGCTCAAATTTGGCTAGAAATTTTTAGTTTTCAGAAATAAGCGTCTTTTTCTTGCACTTTGTGCACTCTATAAATGTGCCTTTTTTAAGCTCTTTTTTGATCATATCTCCACCACACTCGTCACACTTTTGAGCCACTGGCTCGTAGCTTGAGATGAAGTCACATTTTGGATAGTTGGCACATCCATAAAATTTACCGCGCCTGCTAAATCTCTCGACGATCTCGCCACCGCATTTTGGACATGGTACGTCAAGCTTTTTAAGCTCACGTTTTGGCTTGGTTGCCGTAACAGCACCTGACTCGGCACTCTTTTCATTATCTTTTGCAATATTTCTTGAGTATTTGCATTTTGGGAAATTTGAGCAAGCGATAAACTCGCCGTATCTGCCCTTTCTAAGCAAGAGATCGCTTCCGCAATCTGGGCACTTCTCTCCGATTGGAGTAGCTGTTTTTAGACTTTTTATGCCAGTTTTGCCAGCGCTGATTTTTTCCATAAATGGATAGTAAAAGTCACTTAGCACCTTTTGCCAGTCAGCCTTATCAAGTGCGATCTCATCGAGCTTTTCTTCGAGCAGCGATGTAAATTCGCTATCGACGATGTTACTAAAGTGCTCTTCTAAAACACCTATCATGCTAAATGCGATATCGTTTGGTATGAGCTGCTTTTTCTCGATTCTGACGTAGTCTCTTGATGTTAGCAGTGAGATAGTTGGTGCATATGTACTTGGGCGACCGATGCCTAGACTTTCTAGCTTTTTAACAAGGCCAGCTTCAGAGTAGCGAGACGGCGGCTCGGTAAAATTTTGCGTGCTTTTTATGCTTTGTAGCTCATCTCGTCGCCCTTTTTTAAATTTGGCAAAATTTTATCTTTATCAAGCTCGCCATAAACCTTATAAAAGCCATCAAATAGCACCTTCCTGCCACTTATTTTAAACTCGCCTTTTTCGCTTGCGACGTAGACATTTTGCGTTTGGCTTACACATGCGCTCATTTGACATGCTAAAAATCTATTATAGATGAGCGTGTAGAGTTTTAGCGCATCTTTTTCTAAAAATTTAGCAGCTATCTGTGGCGTAAAGCTTAAATTTGTAGGACGTATCGCTTCGTGAGCTTCCTGTGCGGCTTTTGAGCTTGTTGTGTAGCTTATCGCTTTGGCTGGCAAGTACTCTTTGCCGTAGTTTTGGAGGATATGCTCCCTAGCGGCTACGACAGCCTCTTTGGCTAAATTTAAGCTATCTGTTCTCATGTAGGTGATCGCACCCATGAAGCCCTCATGAGTCTGTACACCTTCATAGAGGCTTTGTGCGATCATCATCGTCTTTTTAGGGCTAAAGCCAAGGCGGTTACTCGCACTTTGCTGAAGTGTTGATGTCATAAATGGTGGGCTTGGCTGTATCTTTCTATCTTTACTCTCGATCTCTCGGACGCTAAATTTCTCATTTTGTAAATTTTCAATGATGTATTTTGCGCGGTCTGGGTTTTGGATAGTTAGCTTTTCGATCTTTTGATTTTCAAATTTAACTAGCTCAGCGTCTAGGTCTTTTTTAAAAATGGTGTCGATAGTGTAGTATTCAACCGGTTTAAATGCCTGTATCTCACGCTCACGATCAACTATTATTTTTAGCGCTGCACTTTGCACCCTGCCAGCACTTAAGCCTTTTTGTATCTTTAAATTTAAAAGCGGACTTAACTTGTAGCCAACGATGCGGTCAAGTAAGCGCCTTGTTTGCTGGGCATTGACGCTATTCATATCGACGTGTCTTGGGCTTTTTAGAGCATTTTGTATGGCACTTTTGGTGATCTCGTGAAAGACGATACGAGGCAGGCTAGTTGGCTCCTTGCCGATAGCGTTTGCGATGTGAAATGCGATCGCCTCACCCTCTCTATCCTCATCGGTCGCGAGGTAAATTTCATCTGCACCCTTAGCAAGCTCTTTTATCTCTTTTACGATGGCGGAGTGATCACTGCTGATGCGGTACTCTGGGGTAAATTTATCATCTTCTATCTTGATACCAAAGCTTGTTTTTGGCAGGTCTCTGATGTGGCCTTTTGAGGCGATGACGTTGTAGCTTTTATCTAGAAAATTTTTGATAGTCTTTGCTTTTGCGGGAGATTCCACGATGATTAAGCTTTTCATTATATATAGCCTTTAATTTTTTTGGCGTAATTGTAGCAAAAATAATTTTTAAAGTATCAAGGCATAAAAAATCAAGCCCAAGGTCTATCTTTTGAAAATTTTTCATTCATGCCTATAAAGTTTTTAAAAAATTTCACGATATAGTTTTTGTGCGACAAGAAGTCGTAACTAAAAAATTAAAAGGATTTACAATGAGTTTTCGTATTAACACAAACGTAAACGCACTTAACACACACGCTAACGCAGTTAGCAACAACACTGACCTATCTAAGTCACTTAACAAACTTAGCTCAGGTCTTAGGATTCAAACAGCTGCAGACGATGCTTCAGGTCTATCTATCGCAGATAGCTTAAGAAGTCAAGCTTCAGCTTTAGGTCAAGCTATTGCAAACGGTAATGATGCTATTGGTATCATTCAAGTTGCCGATAAAGCTATGGACGAGCAGCTAAAAATTCTTGATACTATCAAGACAAAAGCTACTCAATCAGCTCAAGACGGCCAAACAACTCAATCACGCCAAGCATTGCAAGCTGATATCGTTCGTCTAATGGAAGAGCTTGACAATATCGGTAACACTACTTCATTTAACGGTCAGCAACTGCTAAACGGAACATTCTCTAATAAAGAATTCCAAATAGGTGCTTACTCAAACCAAACTGTTAAAGCAAGTATTGGTGCGACCACATCTGATAAGATCGGTCTTACACGTTTTGAGAGTTCAAGACTACTTACAGCTATGGGTGTAGTAAATCTTAAATTCTTAAACGTTGATGGTGTAAATGATGTTGGCGTTACAGCTGCTACTATCTCAACAGGTATAGGTAAAGGACTTGGTTCTTTGGCTGAGAATATCAATAAAGTTGCTGATAGAACTGGTGTTAGAGCTACAGCTGATGTTACTTGGAAAGCTAGTGCTGCTATTGTCGGTGGCTTAATTCAGTCTTTAACAATCAATGGCGTTAAAATTGGCGACTTGGAAGTTAAAGCAAATGATGCAAACGGTGCGCTTGTAAATGCTATCAACTCTGTAAAAGATCAAACCGGCGTTGAAGCTTCTGTTGATGCTGAAACAGGTAAAATGGTCCTAACAAGCCGCGATGGCCGTGCTATCGTAGCAAGTGGTAAAGATATCTCAAAAGGTCTTGGTGGCAAAGGTAATGCTGGTAAGGGTACATCTTTAACCGGTTTCGTAGGTAGACTAAACCTAGTTCGCCTTGATGGTAGAGATATTAAGTTAAATGCTGGTGGCGTTGCTAAACTATCATTAGCATTCTCTGCTAATGGTGGTGCTCAACAATCAGTATCACTAAGAGACATAAGAGGTCAAATAGATAAAAACCTAGCAACTGCTATGGGCTTCCAAAGAATGAGTGGAGCTTTATCAGTAGCTCAATCTGCTGGTGTTATGACACTTCGTGGTGCGATGGCTGTTATGAGTATTGCTGAGTCTGCTCAAAAAACACTTGATCAAGTTCGTTCAGACCTTGGTTCAGTTCAAAACCAACTTCAAGCTACAGTTAATAACATTACTGTAACTCAAGTTAACGTAAAATCAGCAGAATCTCAAATCAGAGACGTAGATTTTGCTAGCGAGTCTGCTAACTTCTCGAAACATAACATCCTGGCTCAATCAGGTGCTTATGCTATGAGTCAAGCAAACAGCGTACAACAAAACGTAATGAAGCTACTACAGTAGTTAATTAAGGTTTTAAAATAGAGGCTTTGTTGCAGTACAAAGCCTTAGAGTGTTAATGCTTTTACAATACGCAAACCCACGCCCCAGAGTTTAACTTTGGGGCTTTATCTACTAAAAATAAACAGTAATGTATCTATTTCATTTTTGCTCTAGTGGTTTAATAATGGGTTGTGTTATAAATTTATAATTGTGACAGAGGCTTACTAAAACTAGTAAGCCAAATAAAAAGACTGTAAATAAAATAATTCTACTTACAAATTAGCTTATATACTCAGTATAAAATTTTCTTTTGCTTTTCCTATCTCGTTTTTAGTTATTAGTTTTCTCTTTTTTAGCTCAGCAACAAGTGTTTTTGAAGCTTTTTTAGTAACTTCAATGTCGGCATTTAGACCACCAGCTGCAGAGAATATCCAGTATTTGTGCATATTTACCCACATAAGAAGTTTGTTAGTTTTTTGGATAGTTGTGTCGCTTGGCGCTACAGAAATTTTTGCAAGCTCAAGTTCTTGATAATAGACTGAAATTTGCAATATATTATCTACATATTTTTGATAATTACGTTTTGCGATTACATCTTTTAGTTTATCTATCTTTTTTGTTATTTTAAGAAGCTCATCAAAATGCTTTTTTTCTATTTTATTTTCTTTATTGAGCTCAAGCAATTTATCTATACTAGGCACTACTTCTAAAAAGACTTTTTCTATTTGTTGTTTGACTTCACTTTGAGCTTTTATTTTTGCAAGTATGACTTTATAAGCTTTTAAAAGGTTTTTATTTACCGTCGTTTCACTATCTTTTTTTATATTAGGCAGTTTTTTAATCTCTTTGCCTTTGCAAAGCTCATGCATTACTTCTAAAAACGGCTTTTCTATAGTGCCTTCTATTCTAGCACCACCTTCGGTACAGTTATATGATTTTATATTCTCTAAGCTTGATTGGGCGATGTCATTTTCAAACTGATTTTTAAATAGAGTCCAAACATACGTTGTTTTAACCTCTCCCTCTCCGCCATAAGCTTTAACAAATATATTTTCATCCGCTTGCGCAAAAGCATGACCTTTTGCATGGCTCGCCCCATCTTTGCCAAACGCTAGATCCTGTCCTATGAAAACGATATTTTTATGTCCTAAGACATAGGCTAGTTGGTAGGCCATGTTTGCACAACTATGCCCTACGCCCAAATATCCATATCTTTTTAGGCCAAACATATACTCCTCTTGTTGAGGTCTCATAGTTAGTACTAGTTTTCTTGGCAAGATATTTTTAATAGTTTGCTTGTGTGTAACTGAGGCAACAATAAAGTGTATATTGTCATCAATATTTGGATGTTTTTTTCAAAAAAACTAGAAGTTGGTTCTATTCTTTCAATCGACATCACATAATCAGGCTTGATATCATGCCTCGCAAGGATTGGGTAAGAGGCATCAACGCTTATAATGCTAACATATGGAGCAAATTTTTTAAGCGTATTAAGCTGTTTATCTAGGCTTGGGCCAGTTGATACAATTATAGCTGTATCCATAAGACCATATCTTTTTTTAACAAGACTTGTGTAGCAATAATTGCTAATCATGGGCACTAAATTTTCACAATTTTGTCTTGTACCTAATAAAAGATCGTCTATGCTATTGCCGTGAGCAACTACTATTTGAGAAAATGCTCTTGTAATCTCTTTATTTATTCTTATGTAGTCTTCTTCAAATTGATCATAAAAAGGCATATGAATCATAAGATTATCATAGGTTTTTGCATATGAGTTTAGTTTTGCTTCTGTAACCAGATAATAAAAATGTGTATAGGTTGCAAATTTTGAATAAAAAAGTATTATCTGCCCACTTTCTAGTTCGCTTGATAGATCAATAACGTTTAAAACAAGATATATGATCTCGATCTCTGGCTCTATGACCACGATTTTTTGGTGTGTTTCATTTTTTGCTAGTGCTTTATAGAGTACGCCATTGCCTAGTCCATAAAAAAATAGTATCGGATAACGTTTATAGTCACTTTCTATATCTTCAAGTAGCTTTAAAATGTCTGCTCCAGGATTTTCATAGATATATTTAAAAGTATGCTTGTTTATTAAATTTATATCAATTGGATCTTTTCCTATAAAAATTTCATAGTCTTCATTTCCAGCAATAGACCAAAGCCTTGCTGCTAGAATTTCATCTTGCTGAAATAGTGCTTGAAGATTTTTTTGAAAGATAGGATTTTGGATATTTGATACATTATCTTTAGACGGTTTCGCCTTTTTATTAGATGCCTTATCGTTTTTATTGTTCATATAAAATCCTCCTTTGTTAATCTCTCGCTAAATTTTATATCTCTTTTTGCTTTTTTGCCGATCAGCTCTTTTAAAAATTTAGGGTGCAGTCCGTACCCTGGGCGCACACTCCTTACATTTTGCTCACTAAAAATTTCACCTTTTTTTATATCCGCACTCGCATAAAGTGAGCGCGAAAATCTCCTGTTTAGAACCGCTTTTTCATCTAGCTCGTAGTTTACCACGCCTAAAAGCTCCTCAGCCTCTCTAACACACTTTGCCATAAGAGCAAATTCTCTCTCATCAAGGCTAAATGCGCTATCAACGCTTTTTACGCTTTTATCAAGTATAAAATGCTTTTCAATTATCCTAGCACCCAGGCTAACCGCAACAACTGGGGCTGTCACGCCTAAAGTGTGATCTGAAAAGCCAACCTCAACGCCAAATTTCTCTCTCATATTAGCTATCGTTTGTAAATTCATGCCATTTAGCGGCGCTGGGTAGCTTGAAGTGCATTTTAAAAGGGCGATGTCGCTATTACCTGCATTTTTGCAAATTTGCACCACGTCTTGTATCTCTTCTTCGTAGGCTATGCCAGTTGAGATGATGATGGGCCTACCTTTTTTGGCCACAAACTCTACAAAATCATAATCCGTCACTTCAAAGCTTGCGACCTTATAGGCTGGTGGGTTAAACTGTTCTAAAAAGTTGGCGTCATCCTTGCAAAATGGACTTGAAAAGCAGACAAGCTCCTCCTCTTTTGCTACTTTAAAAAGCTCAGCGTGCCACTCTTTTGGCGTTAGCGCCTCTTGGTAAAGCTCGTATAAATTTCGCTCGTCCCAAAGTCCGCCCTTTATGACAAAGTCGTCTAGGTGCGAATTTAGAGTCAAACTATCAGGCGTATATGTCTGAAGCTTTATTGCGTCCGCCCCAGCACGCTTAGCCGCCTTTATCGTATCTACCGCCGTTTTTAGGCTACCGCTGTGATTAGCAGAGAGCTCTGCTATTATAAAGACCTTTTTGTCTGTATCAAAATTTCCTATTTTCATCCGCTAGTCCGTTTCTTTTTTAAGCTCAAGATAGCTAAATTCATCATCTTTTGCGTAGATCTTAAAGCCAAAATTTTTATAAAGTGCGAGTGCTTTTTCGTTACTATTATAAGCTTTTGCCTTTAGCGAGCCAACCTTTAATGTAAAAAAAGCGTAGTCTTTTATGAGATCAAGCAGCTTTTTACCCACTCCTTTTAGCTCCGGATTTTTATAAATACCAAATTCGCAACTCTCTTTCGTTATATCAACGAAGCTCACCACTCCGATAAATTCACCCTCATCTTTTACTAGAAAATAAATCTTATCTTGAATGCTCTTTAATCTCTCTAAAAAAGCAAAATGCTCCTCTTTGCCAACGCTTTTATTTTTCATAAATTTAGCTATCCGCTCGTCGTTTCGCCACTTTAAGACCATCAGTTTTTGCTCTCCACTAAGCGAGGTAAAATTTATAAGCTCAAGCAAATTTCATCTCCCCAGTAAGCTTCATATCCATTTTCTTTAAGCCAAGCAAAGATCTCTTTTTGATTATCCGCTACGCAAATGGCTTTAAATTTAGCTCCCAAAACGTAAGCTTCATTTACGAGTGAGCTTGCTGTTATGATGAGCATTTTGGCTTCGTTCATGAGCTTTGCCACGCTTTTGCTATCTACAAAAAGGCTGAAATTTTCGTTTTTATTAGATAGCTCTTTTAGAGCGCTTAAGTTTTTATTTCCGCTAGTTGTTATGACTGCTGTTTTTAGCTTTTTAAGAAGCAGTTTTTCTGAAATTTTTGCACTTAGCCCTGAGATATCAGTGCCTCCAAGAATGATAGCGTAGTCATAAATTTTCTCCCTTTTTACCTGCGCTTCTTCATAAAACTCATCTCTAACTAGCAAAAACTTGCTTCCGCAAAATACCTCGCAGCCTTTTTCTACAAGCCTCTCATATCTTGCCTTTTGTGCATATAAATTTACATTTAAAATATAGTCTGAACAATGTTTTTCATAAGTGTCGTCAAATGATAAAATTTTAACGCCGGTTTTTTCTTTTATAGCTCTTTCGTCTTCAAAGCTAAAGCCGTAGTGATCAATGATGAGAAGTTCAAATTTATTATCTTTTATAAGTTCGCAAATCTCATCTATATCGCCACTTGTTAAGCTAAATTTAGGGTAGTTTATCTCATCAAAAATGTCACCATCTAGCCTCAAAGACGCAAATGAGATGTTACTAAATTTTTTAGCAAGCAAAAGGTCTCGCCTGATGTGCCCATGCCCTATCTTGCTGCTACTATCAGCGCGCACGAGCGTTTTTAGCAGGGGGAGTCCTTTAAATTCTTTCAATCAAATCTTTCCATTATTTATCAAATAAAGCTTTTTAGCAAACTCAAAATCCTCTAGCGTATCGATGTCGCAGACTAAATTTCTTGGCAATAAATATGCCTTTGAGTGTGGCGCAAAGATAGCACTGCACTCCAACCAAGCCTCTTTTTTGCCAAAATAAAATGCCCCAGCGTCATGAAACGCAGGCTCAAGATCTTGCGAGCGTGTCTTTTCAAACTGCGGATAAAACATGCTAACTCTAGCGTTTTCGTCAAGTTTTATCGCCCTTTGTATAGGGAAATCAAACGCAGTCGCTGAAAATAAAAATTTACACTCCTGCTTTTTAAACTCTCCTGCGGCATCTTTTAAAATTTCAGCCTTTATGAGCGGTGCTGTGGCATAAAGGCAGCAGACGTCACTAAAGCTAGAATTTGTGCGCCTTATCGCGTCTTTTATCACGTCAGTGCTCGTCGCGTAGTCATCGCTTAAGCTCGCCTCCCTAAAAAATGGCACACTAGCTCCAAATTCTCTAGCCACATTTGCGATCATTTCGTCATCAGTGCTTACGATCACTTCGCTAAAAACTTTAGAATTTAGTGCAGCCTCGATGCTATATGCGATTAAGGGCTTGCCTAAAAGGTCTTTTATATTTTTGCCAGGTATTCTCTTGCTACCGCCTCTTGCTGGGATGATGCAGATCATTTTTACTCGCTAAAGCTTTTTAGCACATCAAAAAGCGTGCTTGCAACAAATTTAGCATCATCCACGCTCATGCCATGGTGGCATGGGATACTAAGCTCGGCGCTATAAAATTTCTCCGCATTTGGCAGTGAAATTTCGCCAACTAGCGCTTTATAAAAGCTAAATTTATATGTTGGTTTATAATGCACCTGCACGCCAACGCCTTTTTGCAAGAGCGCTTCAAAAATTTGCTCTTTTTTATCCCAAAATTTCTTATCCAAAAGCACCGGATATAGGTGCCTTGAGCTAGTTGTATTTGCTGGGATATTTATAGTTTTAAAATATTCACACCCGCTAAATTTCTCATCATAAAATTTAGCTATCTCATTTCTTTTAGCGATAAAGCCGTCCAGCCTTTTTAGCTGGCTAAGCCCCAAAGCGCAGGCCACGTCTGTGATCCTGTAGTTGTATCCAAGCAGGCTCATGTCGCTATCCCAAAGCTTTGTTTTAGTGATACCGTGGCTTCTATATAGCCTTGCAAGTCTTGCTAGCTCATCATCATTTGTAGCAAGCGCACCGCCTTCAAGCGTGGTGATAGGCTTTACTGGGTGAAAGCTAAATATGCTAATATCAGCCTTAACGCCCACTTTTACGCCATTTTGCACGCTACCAAGGGCATGAGAAGCGTCATCTATCACTTTTATGCCGTGCTTTTTGGCTAAATTTATGATCTTATCTAGCTCCACTGGATTGCCACCGTAATCAACCGCAGTTATCACCTTTGTCTTTGGAGTGATTAGAGCTGAAATTTTCTCTTCATCGATGTTACCATTTGCTTTTACGTCGCAAAATTTGACCTGCGCTCCTGCCATCAAAGCTGCATTTGCAGTGGCTGCAAAGGTGATAGGTGTCGTGATCACTTCATCGCCACCCTTTACGCCAAGGCTAAGATAGGCTACGTGAAGGGCCGAAGTGGCTGAGTTCATAGCGATCACGTGCTTTACGCCAACATACTTTGCCAGCTCCTCTTCAAATTTACTGACCTTTTGGCCACCTGTTAAGATGTCATCTTTTAAGGCATCTGTGACTGCCTTTATATCCTCTTCTGTGATCTGCTGACGGCTGTAAGGGATCATTTAGCATCTCCTATCATCTCAAGAAGGCCTGCTCTATCGAGCCAAATTTTATTTGTATTTGAGCTATATTCAAAGTCCTCGCTCACTGGTTTGCCCTTTTGATGAAGAGCATTTGTCGAGAAGTCTTGGGCTGTTAAAAACTGGATAGACGGACTGATAACGTAGTAATCATCAAATTCGTATGTAAGATGCGCGTCGTCTCTTGAGATCATCATCTCATGCATCTTTTCGCCTGGGCGAATGCCTATGATCTTGACGCCAAGGTCTGGTGCAAGGGCTTTTGCGAGATCTACCATCGTCATCGATGGGATCTTTGGTATGAAAATTTCGCCGCCCTTCATCCTCTCAAAGTTTTTAAGGACGAAATTTACACCTTGTTCAAGCGTAATCCAAAACCTAGTCATCTTCTCATGCGTGATAGGAAGCTCTTTTTCTCCTTGCGCGATCAGCTTTTTAAAGAGCGGTACGACTGATCCGCGAGAACCAACGACATTTCCATATCTTACGACACTAAATCTTGTTTTTTTGTCTCCAACAATGTTATTTGCAGCAACAAAAAGCTTGTCACTTGCTAGCTTTGTAGCTCCATATAAATTTACAGGGTTGCATGCTTTGTCGGTTGAGAGTGCGATCACTTTGCTAACGCCACACTCCAAAGAGGCGTCGATGACGTTTTGAGCGCCGTCAATGTTTGTTTTGATGCACTCCATTGGGTTATATTCTGCGATTGGTACATGTTTCATCGCAGCTGCGTGGATGACATAGTCTATGCCATTCATCGCGGTTCTTAAGCGCTTATAGTCCCTCACGTCGCCGATGAAAAAACGCATCGCTTTATCTTTAAAGACTTGAGCCATTTCGTATTGCTTTAACTCGTCGCGTGAGTAGATAACTAGCCTTCTTGGATTGTATTTTTTTAACAAAATTTCGGTGTACTTTTTACCAAAACTTCCTGTTCCGCCGGTGATTAGTATTGATTTATCATTAAACATTATTGCGCCCTTTACTAACTATTTTTTGGGGTATAAATAGCTAAATCTAAATTGTATTTTATAAAAATTTAAGCAAAAGCTATGCCAAAATTTTAAAATTTATTAAAAATTTTTTTATCTTTCTAGATTCTATTTCGTCAAATTTTAATTAATGTTTAGAGGAAATTGTAAAAGTAGTATTTAAATTTAGCCTTTGCAAAGTCGCAAAGGCATAAAAATTACTTCAAAATTCTTGGCAGTGTGATGCCTTCTTGAGCTTGGTATTTGCCATTTTTATCAGCATACGTCACTTCGCATGGCTCGTCGCCCTCGATAAATAGCACCTGCGCAATGCCTTCGTTCGCATAAATTTTTGCAGGAAGTGGCGTAGTATTTGAAATTTCTATCGTGATATGCCCCTTAAATCCGGGCTCAAAAGGTGTTACATTTACGATGATGCCGCACCTTGCGTAGGTGCTTTTGCCAAGGCAGATCGCTAGTACGTTATCTGGCATGTTAAAGTACTCGATCGTGCGCGCTAGAGCGAATGAATTTGGCGGCACGATACAGACATCGCCCTTAAAATCGACTACGTTTTTCTCGTCGAAATTTTTCGGATCGACCACGGTTCCGCCGATGTTTGTAAAAATTTTAAACTCATCACCAACGCGGATATCGTAGCCGTAGCTAGAAACGCCGTAGCTAACGACGCCGCGTCCAACCTGCTCCTCAGCAAACGGTACTATCATATTTTTCTCAACCGACATTTTTCTTATCCAAGAGTCTGACTTTAAACCCATTTTTGCTCCTTTTTTGGGCGATTATAACGCTTTGCGTCTTTAAAGTAAATTTAGTAAAGCGAATAAATTAGATGAAAATTAGTATAATTTTAACAGCAAAAATTAATAAGGGACAAAAATGCAAGAGAAAAATGCAGAAATTTTTACTGGCGAGCGTGCGATGTTTGGGGCAAAAAGTGTAAATTTTACAAACTGTATCTTTGAAGATGGCGAGTCGCCACTAAAGCATAGCTCAAATTTAAAGCTAAATGAGTGCGTTTTTGCCTACAAATACCCACTTTGGTACGCAAGCGATGTCACGCTAAATGGCGGATACTTGGAGCCTCTAGCAAGAGCTGGCATGTGGTACAGTGCAAATTTAAGCTTCAAAGACGCGCTCATCAACGCTCCAAAAAGCTTTAGAAAAAGCTCGCAAATTTCATTAGAAAATATAAATTTTTCAGATGCTAGTGAAACACTTTGGGGATGCACGGATGTGAAGATAAAAAATGTTTTTGCCAGTGGCGATTATTTTGGGGCAAATAGCGAAAATTTAGAGATCGATGGGCTAAATTTAGACGGAAACTACTGCTTTGATGGTTGTAAAAATGTCCATATCACAAACTCAAAGCTCATTTCAAAAGATGCTTTTTGGAACTGCGAAAACGTGGTTGCACAAAACTGTCTAATCTCAGGCGAATATCTGGCTTGGAACTCAAAAAATGTAACGCTCATAAACTGCACGATAAAGAGCTTGCAAGCCCTTTGTTACGTGGAAAATTTGGTCGTAAAAGATTGCATTTTTATGGATACGAGTCTTGCGTTTGAATATTCAAGTGTCGATGTAAGCACAAGCGGAGCGATAAAAAGCATAAAAAATCCAAAAAGTGGCGTGATAAGGGCAGCAAAGATAGATGAGATCATCATCGATGAAAATTTAGTTGATACTAAAGGTATTAAGATAATTATTACTGAAAAATAACTTAGCAAAAAAGAGTAGCTTTGAGTTCTCGTTTTTGCTTCATAAAAAAAATTTTTATCTAATTTTCGCTACAATTAGACGCTTATATAAAAATTTAGGAGAAATTTCTATGAAAAAAGAAGATATAAAAGAGCTTATCGAATTTTTTAATGATATGGAGATGAATCATATCAAAATAAAAAGTGGTGATTTTGAGGTAGAGCTTGAAAAATTTTCAGATTATTGCGCGCCTGCTAAACCAGCAGCACAAGCACCAGCTCCAGCACCTGTAAATGTAGTCGTTAATTCAGAGGTAAAACCAGCTGCAAACTCGCCAAAAGATAGTATAAAATCTCCTATGGTAGGTACTTTCTACGCTGCTCCAAGCCCAGGCGCGGCTCCATTCGTAAAAGTAGGTCAAAGAGTGAGAAAAGGCGATGTAGTGGGCATTATCGAAGCTATGAAGATCATGAATGAGATCGAGGCTGAGTTTGACTGCCAGATCACTGAAATGCTAGTCTCTGACGGACAGCCAGTTGAGTTTGGATTGCCGTTATTTGGCGTGGAGAAAAATTAATGGAATTAAAAAGAATTTTAATCGCAAACCGCGGCGAGATCGCTCTTCGTGCTTTGCGAACGATAAAGGAGATGGGTAAAGAAGCTGTTGTAGTCTACTCAACTGCCGACAAAGACGCACTCTACGTAAAATACGCCGACGTGGCCATTTGCATCGGTAAAGAGCGCTCAAGCGATAGCTACCTAAATATCCCAGCTATCATAAGCGCAGCTGAGATCAGCGAAGCAGATGCTATTTTCCCTGGATATGGCTTTTTAAGTGAAAATCAAAATTTCGTAGAAATTTGCTCGCATCATAAGATCAAATTTATAGGACCAAGTGTTGCTGCAATGGCTTTGATGAGCGATAAGAGCAAGGCAAAGCAGGTTATGCAAAGAGCTGGAGTACCAGTCATCCCCGGTTCAGATGGAGCAGTGGCTGACACAAAAGCTGCAAAAGAGCTAGCTAAAAAGATCGGCTATCCTGTTATCTTAAAAGCTGCTGCAGGTGGCGGTGGACGTGGTATGCGCGTGGTTGAACGTGAAGAGGATTTAGAAAAGGCTTTTTGGTCAGCTGAAAGTGAAGCGATGAGTGCGTTTGGTGACGGAACAATGTATATGGAAAAATATATCCTAAACCCACGCCACATCGAAGTCCAAGTCATCGGTGATAGCCATGGCAATGTGCTTCACATCGGCGAGCGCGACTGTTCTATGCAGCGTCGCCACCAAAAGCTGATCGAAGAAAGCCCAGCTATTTTACTTGATGAAAAAACAAGAAAGAGGCTTCACGAAACAGCCATAAAAGCGGCAAAAGCGATCGGCTACGAGGGAGCTGGTACGTTTGAGTTTTTGGTTGATAAAAATTTGGACTTTTACTTCATCGAGATGAATACAAGACTTCAAGTTGAGCACACGGTGAGCGAAATGGTAAGCGGACTTGATATCATCGAGCTTATGATAAAAGTGGCTGAAGGCGAGGCACTACCATCACAAGAGAGCATTGAGCTAAAAGGTCATGCGATCGAGTGCAGGATAACAGCTGAAGATCCAAATACATTTACGCCGTGTCCTGGCAAGATCACAAAATATGTCTGCCCAGGTGGCCGCAACGTGAGAATGGATAGCCACATCTACCAAGACTACTCTATACCACCGTATTACGACAGTATGATCGGTAAGCTCGTAGTTTGGGACACTGATAGAAACAGAGCAATCCACAAGATGAAAGTAGCTCTTGATCAGCTCATAATAAATGGCATAAAAACAACAAAAGATTTTCACATCGCTATGATGGAAAACAAAGACTTTTTAAGCAATAACTACGATACAAATTATCTTTCGAGACACTAAATTTTTAAGTCAGGATTTGCAAAAAGCAGATCTTGGCTTAAATATTAAAATTTTTAAGTTTATCTTAGGGGAAGCATGGTAAACAAAATCAAAGATCAAAATACAAAATTTTTCTCAAATGCTGATCTTGCGAAGCTATTTTTCCCTATTGTGGTTGAGCAGTTTTTAGAGTATAGCCTAGGGCTTGCAAACTCGCTAATGGCACAAGTGTTAGTGAAAGCGCTGTAAGTGCGATTAGTCTTGTGGAATTTGTCATGGCGCTATTTATTAGCATATTTACTGCTATCGCTACTGGCGGCTCAGTGGTTGCTAGCCAGTATCTTGGTAATAAACAAAGTGGCAACGCCAAAATCACAGCAAATCAGCTCGTTTGGTTTAGTTTTATCTTTGCCCTTTTTATCGCAGCGGTCATCATAGTTTTAAAAGATATTATCCTAGATTATGTCTTTGGCGATATTGGTGAGCAAGTAAGGCATGATGCTAGCCACTATCTTGTTTTCTCAGCCATTTCCGCGCCATTTTTGGCTGTCTATGCAGCAGCTGCGGCGATCTTTCGCACGATGTCAAATGCTAAGCTTCCTATGTATATTATGGCGGCTGCAAATTTATTAAACGTACTTCTAACTGCCATTAGTATTTATACATTTCATACTGGTATTTTAGGTATCGCCATAAGTACGCTTATAGCCAAGATGCTTGCTTGCTTTGTCATAGTCTATTTGCTTCTTGATATAAGGCTAAAACTTCACATAAGAAAGAGCTTTATCTATAAATTTGACTACGAGATCATCAAGAAAATTTTAAATATCGGTGTGCCTTATGGCTTTGAAAATTCGATGTTCTATGTGGGTCGCATCATCGTTTTGAGCCTTGTTTCACTCTTTGGCACAGCAAGTATCGCTGCAAATGCCGTGGGCGGGACGATCGTGATGTTTCAAGTACTCCCTGGCATGGCGATAGGCACAGGACTTAGTGTAGTTATCTCAAGGTGCGTTGGCGCAAACGACTTTGCTCAGGCTAAATTTTACGTAAGAAAATCGATGATAAGCATCTATATTGTCCAGCTTTTTAGCACAGCTGTGATTTTACTACTTCTTGAGCCACTGCTTAGGGTTTATAATCTCTCAAGCGAAGCCATAAATTTAACAAGGCAGATCGTCTGGTATCACGGTATCGCGATGTGCCTTATTTGGCCACTTGCCTACACATATCCGACCGTTTTTCGAGCAGCTGGGGATGCTAAATATCCGATGATTGTAAATTTAGTTTGTATGTTTGCTTGTAGAGTCATCTTGGCCTATATCTTTGCACTTACATTTGATCTTGGCATGATAGGTACTTGGTTTGCAATGTTTGCTGACTGGGCTGTAAAGGCGGTGCTTTTTACGATTAGATACTTAAAAGGCACATGGATGAAATTTAAAGCTATTTAAAAAGAAATTTAGTAATATACAAGCGATTTTGTCGCAAAGGATAAAAAATGAAAAATGTATTTAAATTTGGTGCAGTTTTGCTTACGGCAGCTCTTTTTGCTGGATGTGCGAGTGAGAGCTCAAGAGTTGTTGAGACTCCAAAAGTAGCAAGCTACGGCACAGTTTACAATGGTCAAAAAATTTCAGTTTCGATAGGTCGATTTAATAATCAATCAGCTTACCAAAATGGTATATTTGCCGATGGTGAAGATAGGCTTGGTAACCAAGCTCAAAGCATTTTGATCACAAATTTACAGCAAAGTGGCAGATTTTTGGTGCTTGATAGATCAAATATGAAAGTAATCAAACAAGAGAGTGAGCTAAGTAAAACTGCTCAAAATCTAAAAGGCGCAAGATACGTGATAACTGGTGATGTGACCGAGTTTGGACGAAAAACTACGGGTGATCATCAGCTATTTGGCATACTTGGCAAAGGCAAGCAACAAACTGCCTATTCAAAGGTAAATTTAAATATCGTTGATACCAAAACAGCCGAGGTTGTCTATTCAGTTAGTGGTGCCGGCGAATACACCCTTTCAAACAGAGAAATCATCGGTTTTGGCGGTACAGCAGGATACGACTCTACGCTAAATGGCAAGGTTTTAAGTCTAGCTATTATTGAAGCGGTAAATAATCTAGTAAATGGCATAGAAAGTGGAGCATGGCAAGTAAAATAAAGCTTGCCGGCCTTGCGCTTTTTGCGCTATTTTTAGCGGGTTGCGGTCATTCAAACGGCCCAAGATCACTTTATTATTGGGACGGATCATATAATAGCTCACTATATAGTTATCTAAATGAAGAGGGCGATACAAACGAGCAAATTTCACGCTTAGAAAATCTGGTGCAGATCTCAACACAAAAGGGCTACAAGATCGCTCCTGGCGTATACGCACACCTTGGACTTTTATACTTAAATAATGGAAATTTAGGCTCTGCAAATGCAAATTTTGACAAAGAGGTGCAAAATTTCCCAGAGTCAAGGGAGTATATAAATTTCATCAAAGGCTCTAAAAATTTAACTCCAAAAAAAGTAGAGCAAAAAGAGGGGGCAAATAATGAAAAATAGCCTGAAATTTATAGCCGCTATATTTTTGGTAGTATTTTTTACGGGCTGCTCTATAAAAGAGCCTGAGCCATATGACTACTCAGAATTTTTACAAAAAAGACCTCATTCTATCTTAGTGCTTATGCCAACAAACGATAGCACAGAAATTTCAGGCCCAGCAGCTGTTTTAGCAAATGCAGTCGCACCACTAAGTGAGGCAGGATACTACGTATTTCCAGTGGCTCTTGTAAATGATACCTTTAAGCTAAATGGCATAACCGAGCCAAGCGAGATCGCAGCCGTGCCACTAAATAAGCTTGATAAAATTTTCCATGCTGATAGTGTGCTTTACATCAATATAAAAGATTATGGCACGAGCTATGCAGTCATCTCAAGCTCAACAAAGGTTGTCCTTGAAGCAAAGCTTATTGATATAAAAAGCGGCGCTACTCTTTGGCAAGGCAGTGCTATGGCAGCAGAAGATAGCAGTAGTGGCCAAAGTAGCCTACTTGGCATGTTAGTCTCAGCCGTCATCTCACAGGTGGCAAATACCATCTCAGATAGATCATACGATCTGGCGGTAATGGCAGATGCTTATTTATTTTCAAGAGATTGCCATAACTGCATACTTTATGGACCATATTCGCCGTATTATGGCAAAGATGCACAGCTTCATAAAGATAGATAAATTTAATGAATACTCATCGTCTTGGGATACTCCTTGCTTTAGTTGGCGGTATCCTTTGGGGATTTAGTGGGGTTTGTGGGCAGTATCTATTTTCACTTGGTATAAATTCTGATTTTTTGGTGCCATATAGACTGATGCTAGCTGGCATTGTTATTGTAATTTTTTATGCTTTTAAAGAACCAAGTGCCGTTTTTGCTCCGATTAAAGATATAAAGCTCCTTGGTGAGTTTTTAGTCTATGCCCTGCTTGGGCTTATGATGACACAGTACGCTTATTTTTACTCCATTGAGCTTTCAAATGCCGCAGTTGCAACTGTTATTCAATACACTGCTCCTGCTTTAATTTTACTGGTCATTTGCATAAAAGAAAAGCGCGTCCCAAGAAAACTTGAAATTTTAGCTCTATTTTTAGCTATGCTTGGCGTATTTTTCCTGAGCACACATGCTCAAATTTCATCTCTTGTCATTTCGCCAAAGGCCTTGTTTTGGTGCTTAGTTAGCGCTATTTGCGTTTGTGTTTATAATCTTGCTCCAGCAAGGCTAAATGCGAAATATTCAGTCACTCTTACACTTGGCTGGGGCATGGTTATGGGTGGGGTAGTGCTTGCTTGCTATATGAGAGTTTGGGATTTTGCTGGGCTTAATGGTATAAATCAATGGCTAGCATTTATTGCTGTTATTACGCTTGGCACCATTTTTGCATTTAGCTTTTATATGATAGGTGTTAAGCTCATAGGAGCAGCAAAAGCTAGTTTATTAGCCTGCATAGAACCACTAAGCGCAGCATTTTTTGGCTACTTTTGGCTTGGAACAAAATTTGTATTTTGGGATTTTTTAGGATTTGCTCTAATAATCTCTTGTATATTTTTACTATCAAAAAGAGAAAAATTATGATATTTCTAGCACAAACCGATACGACAGCTGGCTTTTTGAGTAAAGATTATAAAGAGATAAATAAGGCCAAAATGCGTGATGAGAATAAACCTTGCCTTATCACGACAGCGAAATTTAGCGTTTTAAATGAGCTTGTTAGAGTGCCAAAAAAATATAAAAATTTTATACGCCGTTCAAGAAAAGCTACATTTTTGTATCCAAATTTAAAGGCTATTAGAGTCGTAAAAGAGTGCAAGCACGAAAAATTTTTAGCTAAATTTGACTGGCTTTATTCAAGCAGTGCAAACAAGAATGGACAAAATTTTAATGAAACTTGGGCTATGAGCGTGGCTGATGAAATAGTAGATGATCATTTTTTCGAAGATGCTCCATCAAAAATTTATAAAATTTCTCGAAAAAAATAAAACGTTTAAGATAACTAGTGAATTTATACAGCCACTACCTTTTTAAACTCATCTAAATTTTTTAGCGCTTCATCTATGCCAATCAGCCAAAATTCGCACTTTGCCGTATCTTTTTTAAAGTGTTTTTTCATTAGCTCTTCCACGCTTTTTGTGCCACACTCTATTAAAAATTGTTTATAAATTTTGCAAAATTTTGCTTCATCTTTTTTAAACTCACTTAGAAAAAATTGTGATAGTAGATAACCGACACTATAAGGATAGTTGTAGATGTAGTTATCTGTTTTATAAAAATGTGGCTTAAAATATGGCAAAAATTCTTCAACATCGCTCGTGCTGTCTTTATAAAATTTATCCCAAGCTTGTTTTAAAAGATCGCTTGCATCTTTTTTACTGACTTGACCTTTTTGTCTCAGCTTTAAAAAGCTAGTTTCAAACTCGTATCTAACGCTTATATGAAGTAAAAAATTTGCAGCGCTTTTTAGCTCCTGCCATAAAATTTCTACCCTAAGTGAGTCATCTTTTTTTAGCTCATTTCGTAAAAGAGTCTCATTAAATGTACTCGCGCTCTCGGCTAAGCTCATTGGAAAATTTGCGCTTAAAACCGGAAGATCACGCATCAAGTAGTAGTGCCAAGCATGCCCAAGCTCATGAGCTTGCTGGATTAAGTGCGAAAGAGTATTCATGTAGGTGGTAAAAATTCTTGGTTGCTTAAATTTTGGCAAATTCACAAAAAATGCTCCGCCAGCTTTATTCTCTCGCACTTCGCTTTCTATCCAGTGTTTGTCTATCATAAGCTCGATAAAACTATCTTCACCTAGTGGCTTTAATGCTTTTTTGATGATTTTAATAGCCTCGTCATGAGAAATTTCACTATGCTTGCTAAGTGGATAAGGTGCCAAAAGATCACAACTTCTCATACTTTTACTACCTAAAAAGCTAGCTCTTATTCTTACGCATTCTCTTATTTTTTCCACTCTTTTGCTAATGGCTTCTTGCATGGCGTTTAAAGTGTCAAGGCTCATTTTATTTTCTTCAAGGCTTGGAGTTAAAAAATCAACTTTTGCTGCCTTAAATTTAGCCAGTCTAAATCCATGAAGCATATTTAAGATATCAAGATAAAGATCGGCAAATTTATCATAGTGAGAACTCAGAGCATCAAACACATTTTTGCGTAAAATTTCATCATCTGATCCTTTTAATATACCCATACATTTTGCAAGATTATAGCTTTGTGTTTTTGCATTTTTATTGGTAGTAGAGATATTTATTAAATTATTTAGATGTCTAAAATTTGTAAAAAGTGGGAAAAAATTTGTGAGCGCTAAATTTGCAAAAAAATCTCTTTCACTCTTTTTTCGTATTTTACTCTTACTATTTTTATGCTCTAAATATAGAAATTTTATATGTTTAAATTGAGCGCTTTGAAAAATTTTATCATCACTTTTTAGGCTATCAAATTTATCAAAAAGTAGCTCCTTTGCCGTATCAAGTTTAGCTTTTTGCTCTTTTATTTTTAGCTCAAATTTACTAGCTAGCTCATCTTTTGTATTATCACTACTTTTGCAACGACAAAATGCGAGTAGGCTGGTTGCTTCTTTGTATGCTTCTTCGTATGAGATGATAGCTTTGGTAAGCTCGCTATTGTTTAAAAATTTAACCAAATTTTCATTTTGTGCTTTTAGATTTTCAAACGATGAGGTAAAAATTTCGTTATCAAAATCTACGTAAGAATCATCAAAGCTCCATCTCATATTTTCTCCTTAAAATGATAGTAAAAATACAAATATATGGTGGCTTATAAGACCTAAAATAGCTGGCACGCTACATCTTTTAATGAGCGAAAGTGGGCTAATGTGAAGCATGCCTGAAATGGCTACCACTACGCCAGAGACAGGTGAAAGTGGTCTAGCTATTGTAGAGGCTTGATGCATAGGAAGCACGAGCATAACAGAGTTGATGTTTAAGCTCTTAGCTATATTTGGCACCATATTTAAAAGCGGATAAAAGCTTGCACCGTTTGAGCCAGCTATAATTGTAACGATGGTTGTTATAAATACAAAAAGTATAGACATGCCAAGCCCTCCAAAACCTATGCTTTTTGCCAAATTTACAATAGCATCAAGCATACCAAGAGCTTTAAAACCTTCAGCAAATATACCAGCTGCCACAACTAGCATAACAACACCGCTTAAGCTTTTTGCCATGGCATTAAAAAATACTTTTAGCCCTTCGCCAAGCTTTTCAAAGCTAAATTTATGCCTAAATGCTTCAAAAACCATAGCAATTATCATAGAAAGGATTATGACGCTTGATATGTTTAGTTTTATAGTTTTTAAACAATATGGCGAAAAAACTACTACTAAAATCATCGGTAAAAATGGTAAAAGAGCATAGATCATAGGTGCTTGCTCTTTTGGAACATCCACCTTATCGTCAAAACTAATGCTCTCTCCTACATGCTCGCTACAAACCCAACCTTCTTTTTTGTCTAAGTATCTATTCCAAAGAACTAATGCAATGCCGATCACGAGCACAGTTGGAAGAGCCGCTGGAATTTTATAGATAAAAACATAATCAAGCACCTCAAGTTCAGTTGCTTTTGCAGCAGCGGCTGTCGATGAGCCAAGAAGTACCATTGAGCTAGCTCCACTCATCGCACAAATACTACCAACGCTTAGTTTATTTAGTCCTAGTGATATAAGAACTGGTCCAAGAAGTGCAAGACAAAGCACGCCAAGTCCAACCGCACTGGTTATTACCATGCTTATAAGTTTTGCTACGCAAAAAGCTATGAATATCATAAAATATGGGCTTTTTATGGCTTTAAACCTTTTTGTGGCGATGCCTACAAAGGCTTGATTTGCTCCGATATGAGTCATGTAACTTGCAAAACCGACCATTAACATGATCAAAAGTCCAAGTTGTGAAAAATTATTTGAGAGCATATAGCGTATAAACTCAACTACATCTAGCAAGGAATTTCCAGTGCTCTTTACCTTTTCTGGTAAAAATTTTCCCGTATCAAGAATAACTGAAGAGACAAGCATGATAACGCCAGAGAGTAAGAGCACGAAAGTGGCGTATTTGCCTTTTAAAATCGCCCAGCCTACAACAAAAAGCGTAAGTAAGGCTATGATTAGACCAAGAGTATGCATTTTTGCTCCTTATTAAGATATTTAAAAACCAGAATACAAAAATCAAAAATACACTTAAAATATAAAAAATAATATTTATATACTTGCAATTATACTACTTGTTATATTGAAATTTCGCTTTTATTTATAAAAATATTATTAATTTTATAGATTAGATTGCTGCTTTTATGGCTAAGATGCAAAAGATAAATATAAAAATTTTAATATTAAGTACAACTATTGTAGTGTGATTTAAGGCTAATTAAAATATTCAAAATAAAAAAGGACGTAAATATTTGGTTTGGTAAAAATTCAAATGATGCCAGTAGCAACTTATTTTAGTATTTACCCCCTCGGCAGTCCGTTTTTATCAGACTTGTCGCTGATTAGCTTACCCGATTCGTCGTATTTTTTGGCGCGGATGAGCCTGCCGCGCTCAAATTCGCCCTCGGCCTCTAGTTTGCCGTTTGCGTAGTAGTGGCGCGCCTCGCCGACCTCCAACCCGTCCTCAAACATCACCCTGGCTTTTAGCTTGCCGTTTTCGTGATACTCCTCATATAGCCCGTGATAGCGCCCGTTTTTAAACATCACTTTGGCAGCCGGCGCCCCGCTCTCGTAGTAGTCAAGCCCCGCGCCCGTTTGGCGGCCGTCTTTGTACTCGTATTCGCCTCTAAGTTTGCCGCCCCCGTAGTATTCGCGCGCGACGCCGTCCTTCTCGCCGTCTTTGTAATTTTCTACCACGCGTGTTTTGCCGTTTTCATAAAATCGCTTCCAAACGCCTTGTTTGCGGTCATTTTTGTATTCGCCCGTCTCCTCCACGGCGCCGCTTTCGTAGTACCATTTTTCCGCGCCTTCTCGCTTGTCATTTTTGTAGGTTCGCACGCCGCGGATTTTGCCGCTTTTGTAGTAGTCGATGTCCTCGCCGTTTCGCAGTCCGCCCACGTACGGGCTGCGTGCGCTAACCTCGCCGCTAACGTAGTAGTCGGTAAACACGCCCTCTCGCCTGTCCGCCTTATAGGTACCCTCCTGCTTTAACGCGCCGCCCTCGTCAAAGTAGTAGCGGCGGTAGAGCCCGTCGCGGACGTCATTTTTGTATTCGCTCTCGCCCATCAGAGCGCCGCTATCTGAGTGGTAGTGCTTCGCCGTGCCCTCGCGGACGCCGTTTTTTAGAGGGTATTCGTTTGAGGGTTTGTCCCTGCCGTCAAAATAGTCCCTATATCGCACCGCGACGCCGCCCTCTACGTCTATCTCGCGTATAAGCGTGGGCGGCAGGGGCTTTAGCCTCGGATAGACCATGCCCATCGCATTTACGTCATATAGGTCCTCGACGCTGTATCGAAGCATCTTTAACGTGCCGTCGTAGAGCTTACCTTTTACGTAGTAAAGCCCGTTTTTTAGGCTCGCTTCGGGCTTCATTACGATTTTTGGCTCCAGCGCCTGCGCGCCGATCGCTAGAAGCGGAAGTAAAAATAGAAGTTTTAGGATTTTCATAGTTTTTCCTGCTTTGTTTAGTTTGGGTAATTTTAAAATTTGAAACTAAAATTAAGGTGAAGGCGCGGTTGTTTCTGATGAGTTAAATTTGAAGGCTTGCGTCAAATTTAGCCGTCTTTTAGCGCCTCCGCGACGACCGTCCACTCTTGCACGAGCCTTTCAAAGCTAAAATTTGCATTTGCCGGGCTAGTTGAGGGTAGCTTGACGGGCTCTTTGCCCGTTGCGTTTAAAATTTGAGTTTTTAGATATTTTTCGCAAATTTCATGCGCCTTGCCGCCATTGGCGAACACCTGCGCTATTCGCGCGCCGGTAAAGATCGGTTCTAAATTTGCAGGCACGATAGTGGTCATTTTGGCATCGCTCGAGCCCTTTATCTCGCACGAGATCGCAGCGTCGTAGATAGCGATGTGGTGGTCAAACAGAAAATTTATCTTTTCATCCGTATTTGTAGGCAACGGAGCGTTTAAAATCCCGACCAGTACCCGCCAAAAGCGATTTTGCGGATTTGCGTAGTAAAAGCCAAATTTACGAGAAACGACGGAAGGGAAGGAGCCGAGGATTAAAATTTTAGAATTTTTATCAAAAATCGGTTTAAATGGACTAATTTGATTCATCTATCTCTTTTAAAATTTTAGCCATTTAAACCATTTATTATTTTATAAAAAGTTACTCTTTTTGGTTTGGATTATTTGAAATTTTATCGTTAATCATCTTTTTCGCATTCATTGCAATATCGGTGATTTTCTTATTAGAGTCACTTAAAATTTCTTGTATTCTAGCCGAATCATCTTTTTTAAATATTTTTAAATTTTCGCTAAAGTCCTCATCATTAATGTCAAAATAAGCGACTGATTCAAAAGATAGTTTTGAGGCTATTAGGACTTGCGGGAACGCATTTTTATAAGAATTATAGCTTTTCACCTCAGCATTATAGCTTTCACGTTTATTTAGGAGTTCACTCTCGATTTTTTCTAACTGCGACATTAGCATTTGATATGTTTCGTTAGCCTTTAGTTCCGGAAAGGCTTGAGCCAAAGCAGCTACTTTTGCGACTCCATTTCCAGAAACACCAAGTTGAATCATTTGTTCACTACTTGCATAATCTTTGGCTATATCTATTATTTGATTTGATAGATCTAAACGTTTTTTGAGCGTAGCTTGGATATTTGCGAAGCTCTCTCTGATATTTTGCATCATTGATTGTAGTTTATTATATATTTTAATAATATAAGCCGCTAAGGCAATAACAACGACAATTATAGTAATAAGCATTTTTACTCCTTTTTATTTATTTTAAGATATGCGATTTTGACTTTTTACGACTTAATTTCACTTTAAGGATTAGAAACTTACTTATTTTGTTTGTGGGTTATTTAATTTTTTTTAAGTGAAATTATCTAAAAACAAAATTCTCCCACATGATAAATTTAAGTGGGAGAATTTGCGCCTTACTCGGCTGTTACTCCAGAAGAGATATCCTCGGCGATCTCAGGCGAGCTAGACTCGACCTCATCGCTAAAGTCAGCCAAGCTTAGGCGTTTTAGCTGGCGGTAGCGTCTTTGCGCGTCGGCCTTATTTTTAGCCAGCAGCTCGTCCGCGTGCTGCGGGTTAGTTTTTTTAAGCGAGTTATAGCGAACCTCGTTTAGCAAAAACTCCTCGTAAAGCGACCAATCAGGCTCTTTTGAGGTCATCTTGAGCGGATTTTTGCCCTCTTTGATTAGGCGCGGATCGTAGACGTAGGTCGGCCAGTAGCCGCATTTCGTCGCTAGTTCGCCCTGATCGCCAGAGAGCGCCATACCGCCCTTGATACCGTGCGCGATACACGGCGAATACGCGATCACGAGGCTAGGTCCATCGTAGGCCTCGGCTGCGGCGATGGCTTTTATCGTATTTGCTTGGCTCGCGTTTGAGTTGATTTGAGCTACGAAGATATTTCCGTAGGTCATCGCGATGTAGCCTAGGTCTTTTTTTTGCATCGGTTTGCCGCTAGCGGTAAACTGCGCTATCGAGCCCGCGCGGCTTGATTTTGAGCTCTGGCCGCCAGTGTTTGAGTAGACTTCGGTATCTAACACAAGCACGTTTACGTTCTCGCCGCTAGCTAGTACGTGATCAAGCCCGCCAAAGCCGATGTCGTACGCCCAGCCGTCGCCGCCGATGATCCACTGAGATTTTTTGACGAGATATCTTTTTAGCTCTAAAATTTCTTTCACGCCCTCTACGTCTAAATTTTGCTCCAAAATCGGCGTTAAAATTTTAGCGATTTGCGTCGTTTTCTCGCCGTCGTTTTTATGAGCGATCCAGTCGGAGTATAGCGCGGCTAAGGCATTTGGCGCGGCATCTTTAGTGCGTAGCATCACGTCTTCGATACGGTGGCGCAGAGTCTCTACCGCGACGTTCATACCCATACCAAACTCCGCATTATCCTCAAACAGCGAATTCGCCCACGCTACGCCCTTGCCGTCTTTGTTCGTCGTATAAGGCGTCGAAGGTGCGCTACCGCCGTAGATCGAGCTACAACCAGTCGCGTTTGCTACTATCATACGGTCGCCAAACAGTCTCGTAACAAGCCCGATATAAGGCGTCTCACCGCATCCGGGACACGCGCCGTGAAACTCAAATAACGGCTGCGCAAATCCCACGCCCTTGACACTATCTTTGCTCATCAGGTCGTCTTTGTAGGTTACTTTTTTAAATAAATAATCGGCGTTTTCCTGCTCGTTTTTCTCCATTTCCTCGGCTAGCGGCACCATGACGAGCGATTTTTCCTTGCTCGGGCAGTTTTGAGCGCACAGCTCGCAGCCCGTGCAGTCTAGCGGGCTCACTTGGATTTTGTATTTTAGTCCTTTTACTTCTTTGCCTTTGGCGTCTAAGACGTGATCTTGTACGGTTTGCGGAGCGGCAGCAAGCTCGTTTTCATCGATGAGGAACGGCCTGATCACCGCGTGCGGGCAGACGAAGGCGCACTGGTTACATTGGATACAATTTTCCTCGATCCATTTTGGCACCATCACGCCGATGCCACGTTTTTCGTACGCCGTCGTGCCTGATTTAAAGTGTCCGTCCTCGTACCCAACAAACGCCGAAACAGGCAAGCTATCGCCCCTGGCGGCATTGATAGGCTTAACGATTTTTTCTATAAATTCGTCGCCGACGTATTTTTCCTCGTTAGCGGCGTTATCCGTCAGATTTGCCCAGCTAGGATCGACCGCGACTTTAACTAGGCCGTCCGCGCCCATGTCGATTGCCTTGTAGTTCATTTCCACGATCGCCTCGCCCTTTTTGGCATAGGCTTTGTGCGCGTACTCTTTCATGTATTTTTGCGCGTCGGCAAACGGTATGATGTCTGCGAGTTTAAAAAATGCCGACTGCATGATTGTGTTCGTGCGGTTTTTTAGCCCTATCTCGCGAGCTAGCTTCGTGGCGTTGATGATGTAGAAATTTACCTTTTTAGCGGCCAAAATTTTCTTTACTTTATTCGGCAGTTTGGCAACCGTTTGCTCGGCGTCCCAGATAGAGTTTAGCAGGAATGTCCCGCCCTCGCGGATGCCGTCTATAACGTCGTAAATTTCAAGATACGCCGCAACCGAGCAGGCTACGAAGTGCGGATTTGAGACGAGATAGGTCGAGCGGATCGGGTTTTTACCAAAACGTAGGTGCGAGCGCGTATAGCCGCCTGATTTTTTACTATCGTAGGCAAAATACGCCTGCGCGTAAAGCTCTGTTTTATCACCGATGATTTTGATGGAGTTTTTATTCGCTCCTACTGTACCGTCCGCGCCAAGGCCGTAAAATAGGCACTCTTTCACGCTTGCATCGCTTAGCGAAATTTTCTCGCCGACTTTTAGCGAGGTGAAGGTCACGTCATCCTCGATACCGACGGTGAAGCCATTTTTAGGCTCGCTTAAATTTAAGTTTTCAAAGACGGCTAGCATTTGCACAGGATCGACGTCTTTTGAGCTTAGGCCGTAGCGGCCGCCCACGATCACGGGCTGATTTTTACGTCCGTAAAACGCCGCCTTGACGTCCAGATATAGCGGCTCGCCGAGGCTTCCCGGCTCTTTCGTGCGGTCTAGCACGGCGATCTTTTCTACCGTCTCAGGCATCACGTCAAAGAGGTATTTTAGGCTAAACGGACGGTATAGATGTACCTTTAGCACGCCCACTTTTTCGCCCTTTGCGCGTAGGTAATCGACGACTTCTTCTAGAGTTTGCGTTACCGAACCCATCGCGACTACGATGCGCGTAGCGTGCGGATCGCCGTAATAATTAAACGGTCTATAATCGCGTCCCGTGATTTTTGAAATTTCTTTTAGATACTCGGCCACGATATCAGGCACCGCGTCGTAGTAGCGGTTAGCTAGCTCGCGCGTCTGGAAGTAGATGTCGTCGTTTTGAGCCGTGCCGCGAGTTTTCGGGCTTTCGGGGCTTAGCGCCTCGTCTCTAAATTTTTGCAGCGCCTCGCGGTCAAGAAGCCTATCAAAGTGCGCGTAGTCAAGCACCTCGACCTTTTGTATCTCGTGGCTCGTGCGAAATCCGTCGAAAAAGTGCAAAAACGGCACGCGACCCTTGATCGCCGCTAGATGCGCGACGCCGGCGATATCCATGACCTCCTGCACGGAGCCGCTTGCCAGCATCGCAAATCCCGTTTGGCGACAGGCATAGATATCCTGATGATCGCCAAAGATAGAAAGCGCCTGAGCCGCGATAGAGCGCGCGCTCACGTGGATGACGCCGGGTAGTAGCTGGCCGGCGATCTTGTACATATTCGGGATTTTTAGCAAAAGACCCTGCGAAGCCGTATACGTCGTAGTTAGAGCGCCTACTTGCAGCGAGCCGTGCACGGTGCCCGCAGCTCCGCCCTCGCTTTGCATTTCGACGACTTTAACGGGCATGCCGAATAAATTTTTCTTACCCTGAGCCGCCCACATATCGGTGTAATCGGCCATCGGCGAGCTAGGGGTGATCGGGTAGATGCCCGCAACCTCCGTAAATGCGTAAGCCGCGTGCGCCGCAGCTTCGTTTCCGTCCATAGTTTTCATTATTTTAGCCATTTTTCCGCCTTAAATTTTCTTACGATTTTTAAAAATCTTTTATTATAGAGATAGTTTCCAAAATCTACTATTAATCTATGTCATTAATAAATTCTGAGGATTTTGCCTTTTGAATTACTAACTTTAAGTAAAATTCCATTACCGTAATGAAAAAATTTAAGGATAAAATTTGATAAGTGTTCATAGGGTAGCCTATTTAAGGGTTATAGCTCTTGCTTTTTGTGCTTTTATATTTAACACTACTGAGTTTGTTCCAGTGCCACTTTTAAGTGATATTGCGAAAGATTTTGATATGAGCACGGCTGATACTGGTCTTATCATCACGATTTATGCGTGGAGCGTTACGATACTTTCTTTGCCACTTATGCTTTTAACTGCAAATTTAGAACGAAGATCTCTTCTTTTAAAGGTTTTTATCGTATTTGTTGTAGCTCATACGCTTTGCGCCTTTGCTTGGAATTTTAAAATTTTAATTATTGCTCGGTTGATGGTAGCTATTGCCCATGCCATTTTTTGGGCTATCACTGCTTCACTTGCTGTTAGGCTAGCACCGATAAATAAAAGCTCGCAAGCTCTTGGATTACTAGCTCTTGGTACATCGCTAGCGATGATACTTGGTCTGCCACTTGGAAGAATTTTAGGTGATGCACTTGGTTGGCGTGTGACCTTTGGATTGATCGGAATTTTTGCTATTGGTGTTGGAGCTTGGCTATATAAAATTTTGCCACTTTTGCCAAGCAAAAACTCAGGCTCGCTTAAAAGCTTGCCAGAACTTGCAAGAAATGGCCTTTTGATGGTCGTATTTTTACTAACTGCAATTATTATAAGCGCGCATTTTAGCACTTATAGCTACATTGAGCCATTTGCAAAAGATATCAGTGGCTTTGATGGAAAATTTATCACAATATTCTTGCTTATATTTGGTGTTGCTGGCGTAGTTGCAAGCCTACTTTTCTCTAAATTTTATAAGCTTATTCCAAATGCATTTTCTGCAATTTCTATCATGCTTATTTTATGTTGCTTGCTTTTGTTAAATTTTATTGCTAAAAATGAAGTTTTAATGCTAGTTTTGGCCTTTGTTTGGGGGCTTGGCATAGCTGGTGTAAATATGAGCTTTCAAATAAAAGTACTAAATCTTGCCTCAAATGCAACTGATGCTGCAATGGCGATATTTTCGGCTATTTATAACATAGGCATCGGAGCAGGGGCGCTAATAGGGCATCAGACGATAGTTCATTTAGGCGAGCAAAATATCGGGAATGTCGGTAGTTTTTTTGCCGCAAGCGGACTTATCATATTTTTGTTTACGGTATCTAAGATTAAAAGAGTTTAGATGTTTAAATATCTAAGTAAAACGTTACAAATTTCTACATATAAGTGATAATAAATATCATAACTAAGAAAAATTTTAGTTAAGCTTCCTTATAATCATTATCAGAAAATGAATAAATTTTAGGAGCTTATTATGTCAGTTTTAGTTATCGGTGCAGATGAGATAACGCCTATCAAGGCAGTTTTACATGATTTGGGAGCTGAGAAGATAGAACACTGGGATGCTAGAAATGAAAACCGCGTAAATCGCAAACCAATCCCTCAAGATACCGAGTGCGTGGTGATGCTAACTAGTTTTTTAAACCACAACACTATGAAGACTATTAAAACTCAAGCAAAAAAGAGAAATATTCCAATTGTTTGTGCAAAAAGAAGCGTTAGCTGCGTATTTTGCGAGTATTGCAAGGTCTTTGGGCTAGATAAGGAATTTGGATGCAAAGAATAATCAATGAGATTCGGGCTTTTATCAGATATTGGCGAAATAACTCCAAATATTTTTGCAAAGCTTGATAGGCTTTCACGTGCAAAAATTTTTATTGCACTTTATAATTCTGGCGTAGAAAGTGAGCTAAAAATACCACTTTCTTACGCTAAATTTCTAAATTTCAAAGAAATTTTTGAGGCTAGGATAAATTTCCTACTTCGCGAAAAATGTCTAAATTTTAAGCCAGCAGATCGCTTTTGTTTTTCATCAAATATCATCATAAATGCTTATTTAAAAGGCGACTTTTCAAAGATAAAATTTATAGCAAAAGAGCCAAAAATGGCGGCTGCAAAGATGATAAAAATGCTTTATGCAAGTGGAGAATTTGAGCTTTGTATCGATGCGGCACAGATGTTTTGTCAATTTGTTTATGATAAAATACGCCTCCGCCATCAAGATAAAGAGGTCGTGCTAAATGGTGGTGTCATTTCGGTTAAAAAAGATGGTAAAAATTTGCTCAGCGTCATGCCAAGCTTTAAAAAAGTGAGCTTTGATGATATGAGAAATTTAAACGACGATATAGATAGAGCCGTCGGTGTGCTTGGTCACGAGTGCGAGATGGTTTATATCGTTTTTCCTAGAAATGAGGAATTTAGGCGACACGTTGAGGTTAGGCACTGTTGTGCGAGAGGTTTGATCAAGCTTGTGCCTTATACGATTATTAGTAAAATTTTTTAAAAAGGATAAAAATGATAGGTATAGTTTATGGAAGTAGCATGGGAAATACCGAAGATGCAGCAAAACTTATAAGTGAGGGTCTAGGCCTTGAAAATGAGCTTTTAAACGTTGCTGATGTAGACGCAGCGAAACTAAATAGCTTTGATAAGCTCATCCTTGGTACATCAACCTGGGGTAGTGGCGATCTTCAAGATGACTGGGATGCGTTTGACTTTAAAGCATTAAATCTAAGCGGAAAAACAGTCGCTGTTTTTGGTATGGGTGATAGCGAGAGCTACTCTGATGAGTACTGTAACGGCATGGCAAAGCTTTATGATGAGGTCGTAAAAGCTGGCGCAAAGGTAGTTGGTGAGGTTAGCACTGATGGCTATACATTTGATGGCTCTGATGCTGTTAGAAATGGAAAATTTGTAGGTCTAGCACTTGATGCTGATAACCAAAGTGACAAAACTGAGGGTAGAATTTCAGCTTGGATCGAGCAGATAAAACCTCACTTTGCTTAATGTAATTTTTAGCTAGATTTTCTAGCTAAAATTTTTATATATCCATAGCTGAGATGAAGCTTTTTATTCTTTCGTTTTGGCTATTGAAAAACTCATCTACCAAACCATCAAATGCGATCACACCTTTATCTAAAAACAAAATTCTATCAGCTATCTTTCTAGCAAAATTCATATTATGAGTGACAATGATCATAGACTTTTTCTCTTTTGCAAGAGATAAGATGACCTTTAAAACTTCAGCCTCAAGCTCTGGATCAAGCGCACTTGTAGGCTCGTCAAGTAGTAAAAAGTATGGATTTACAGCCAGGGCTCTAGCGATGGCTACACGCTGTGCTTGTCCGCCTGAGAGCCTGTTTGGATAGGTATCTTCTTTGTGGCTAAGCCCCACTTTAGCTAAAAGCTCTTTTGCCTCTTTTATTGCTTCGTTTTTATCCTTTTTTTGAACATAGATCGGAGCTTCGGTGACATTTTGAAGCGCTGTTAGGTGTGGGAAAAGGTTAAAGCTTTGAAAAACCATGCCTGTTTTTTTGCGAATTTCTAAAAGCTTTTTTGAGCTAAGCTTCTCTTTAAAATTTACGGCTCTGTCATCTACTTCTAAAATTCCAATTTGTGGGATCTCAAGTAAATTTATACATCTAAGAAGTGTTGATTTACCACAACCAGATGAGCCAACTATCACGGTCGTTTGCCCCTCTTTGAAGCTTGTATTTATGTTATCTAGCACCAAATGATCGCCGTAAGATTTGCTTATATTTTTAAAATTTATAGCCATTAGACATACCTTGAGACAGCTTTTTCAAGCCTTGATTGAAGATAGGTTAAGAGTGTGCAAACCACCAGGTAGATAAGTGCTGCTAGGATGTAGAGGATGAGTGGCTCAAAGGTCCTTGCTGCGATCCTTTGAGCGACCATAAACATATCAACCATCGTTATAGAAGCTGCCAGTGAAGTGTCTTTAACAAGGCCTATAAATGTGTTAGAAAGCGGTGGCAACGAGATTCTCACTGCTTGGGGTGCGATGATACGTTTTAAAATTTGATAGTGCGTCATACCAAGCGATGTTGCAGCCTCCCACTGACCTTTTGGCACAGAAAGTATGGCTGCTCTTACAGATTCAGAGGCATAAGCGCCCACATTTAGACTAAATGCGATAGTAGCCGCACTCCAAGTATCAAGCGTGACTCCGATGCTAGGAAGTCCATAAAATACTATAAAAAGTTGCACAAGAAGCGGCGTACCACGAAATATCCAAACGTAGGTGGCAAATATAAATTTTAAAATTTTTATATTTGAAAGCCTCGCTACTGCTGTGATAATGGCGATGACAAGCCCTAGCGAAAACGAGAGTAAAGTAAGTGGGATCGTCACTTTTAAAAGTGCGATGATCATCGGTAGCGTCGAGCTGAAACAAGCTCGATCACTCTATCTAAATTTTCCATTTTTGCCTTGTTGGTTTATAAATTTATTTTGAGACGTCTTTGCCAAAGTAGCTTTTTGAGATAGCTTCTAGTTTGCCCTCTTTTGAAAGTTCGTTTAGAGCATTTGAAATTTGCTCTGCAAGTTCGGCGTTGTCTTTTTTAACAGCTGCTGCTGTGTAGTCTTTCTCATCAAGTGAGGCGGCTATCTTTACAGGTGCGTTTGGACGCTCTTTTATGAAGTCGTAAAATACGATGTTGTCTCTTACAACAGCATCTACACGCCTTGATATAAGAAGCTCCATACTTTTAGCAAAACTATCTGTTACGACGTGTTCAGCGCCGTATTTTACGGCGACTTTCGCCCAGTTGCTCGTAGCTGAGTCGGCATTTCTTTTGCCTTTTAGATCAGCAAAGCTTTTTATGTCGTTATTATCTTTTCTAGTGATGATAGCTCCAAATGTCACAGTATAAGGCACTGAAAAAGCATATTTTTTCTTTCTCTCATCAGTTATGCTTACTTGATTAAATACAACATCGGCCTTACCAGCATCAAATGCCGCTAGCATCGCATCCCAAGGAGCTGTTAGAAACTCAACTTTTAAATTTAGCTTTTGCGCTACCGCTCTTGCGATATCTACATCGTATCCCACTAGCTCATTTTTATCATTATAAAATGTAAAAGGAGCGTAAGTGCCTTCAGTTGCTACTGTTAGCACGCCGTCTTTTATGGTCTTTGCTTGTAAATTTAGAGCCATTGCAAGCACAGCTACTACTTTTAATAAATTTGTAAATTTCATTTTGATCCTTTATTTTGAAATATCTTTTCCAAAATATTTCATCGAAATTTCGCTTATCTTGCCCTCGGCTTTTAGTTCATCAAGTGCTTTGTTTATCGCTTCTAGTAGCTCAGTGTTGCCTTTTTTAACGATTGCAGCTGTTGGCATCGGCTCGTTGCTTGTGTATGCGATTTTTAGTGGCGCATTTGGGCGTTGTTTGATGTAGTCAAAAAATGTAACGTTATCGTTTATCGTATCATCAGCTCTTTTTGAGATGATAAGCTCCACGCCTTTGCTAAAGCCATCAGCCACAACCACTGTTGCACCGTTTTTTTCGGCTATTGCTGCCCAGTTGCTAGTCGCAGAGTGCACACTCTTTTTGCCTTTTAGATCAGCAAAACTTTTGATGTCGTTATTGTCTTTATGTACGACAATTACGGGATATGGCATAGTGTAAGGCACGCTCATATCATATTTTTTCTTTCTATCTTCGTTTATGCTAACTTGGTTAAAAACAACGTCTGCTTTGCCAGCGTCAAATGCCGCAAGCATCGCGTCCCAAGGGGCTGTTAAAAAGTCGATCTTTAAATTTAGCTTCTTTGCTACAGCTTTTGCGATATCTACGTCATATCCTACTAGCTCGCCCCTTTCGTCATAAAATGAGTAAGGTGAGTAAGTGCCTTCAGTTGCAACTATAAGCTCGCCTTTTTTGATAGTTGAAGCATTTAAATTTAAAGCTAAAAAAGCACCTGCGATAAAGCCAAAAATGGGCTTAAAATTCATTGATTCTCCTTATTTAGAAATGTCTTTGCCGAAGTATTTAAGCGAAATTTCGCTTAAAACTCCTTCTTTGCTAAGCTCATTTAGGGCATTATTTATCTTATTTAGTAGCTCTTTGTTACCTTTTTCTATGTTATAGCCCATTTGTTCACTATTTGTATGGCATCATCTTTTATGATCTACTAGTAAAATTTTGTAAAGGCAGAATTTAGCAAACAATCACACGAATTGCACCAAATTTAAAAAGCAATAGAAATTTTTATACAAAACTCTTTGCAAAAATTTTCAAGATTTATGCAAATGTCAGTCACAACTACGGCATGGCCAGCATTTTAGCGCTATTTTATTACAAAAAAGAGGCGGTGCCTCACTCCGCTAGAAGTGAGACCGCTAGAGCTTTTACGCCCTTAAAATCAACCTTGCCACTTGCAAGTGTTGGGATATCATCAACGATGAAGATATAGCTTGGCATCATTATCGGAGCTAAGTTGCTCTCTTTTAAAATTTGCTCTAAATTTTCAGGCTCTGTGCCACTTTTTACTAAAAGCGCGATCGCTTCGCCCTTTTTGCTATCTGGCACGTTTGCACTGCTAAAGACAACGTCGCTTCCAAGCACCTTTGCAAGCTCTTCTTCGACGCTTCCAAGGCTTATCATCTCGCCACCGATCTTGGCAAATCTTGAGTATCTATCGACGATAAATACAAAGCCGTTTTCATCGATGTGACCTTTGTCGCCAGTTTTATAATATCTTACGCCGTCTATATGCGTGATGACATCGTTTGTTTTAGCTTCGTCGTTTAGATAGCCTTTCATCACTTGCGATCCGCCGATGACGATGAGTCCGTCCTCGCCAGTTTCAAGCTCTTCAAGCGTCTCTGGGTCAATTATCTTGATGATGGTGCCAGGCAGAGGCATGCCAACGCTGCCAGGTCTATTAAATGTAAGCTCTTTTAGGCTCTCTTTTTCTAGGATATTTGGCATATTTACAGCAGCCACCGGTGCCGTTTCGGTTGCGCCGTATCCTTCATAAATTTCTATGCCAAATTTGAGCCTAAACTCATCTTTTATCTCAGGTTTTAGCTTCTCCGCCCCAGCTACGACCATTCTGGCACTTTGAAACATTAGCGGATGAAGCTTTTTATTTCTTGTGTAGAGCCTAAAGAACGTTGAGGTGCCAAAGATGATGCTAGCGCTGTGTCTTGCAGCCATTTTGCCGATAGTTGCTCCATCTGTTGGGTCAGGTACGCTTACCATTTTTATGCCCTCACAAAGTGGCATGAGCGTGGTGACCGTTAGGCCAAATGAGTGAAATACTGGGAGTGAGTTTAAGATCACGTCATCTTTTTTGAAATTTAGAAGTTCGCTTATTTGCTTAATATTTGCAAGTAAATTTTTGTGGCTTAGCTCGATGCCTTTTGGCTCGCCCTCGCTGCCACTACTAAATAAAATGGTAGCTGTATCTTCTAAGCTCACTGGCCTAAAATAGCAAAGCTTAATAAGCCAAGTTGGGGCAAAAAATGCCGTTAAAAGTGTGAAAAATTTCTCTTTTTTAGAGACTAAATTTGATAGATCTTCGGCAAATTTAGCCTTGCCACTCATCGCATCTTTTAGATCAAAGCCCTTAAGTGTGAGCTTTTCAAGAAATTTGTTAGATGTGATCACCGTGTTTATATTTGCCTTTCTTAGGGCGTGATTTAGCGAGGTCTCGTTTAGTGTGTAGTTTAAATTTACGCTCACTTTGCCCATGGCAAGAAGCGCCATATTTACTATCGCTGCGATACTTGAGCTAGGTAATAAAATGCCTATATTTTTCTCATCTTTTAGCTCGCGTTTAAAAATTTTGATAAAGACTAAAACGGCTGTTATAAATTTCAGGTTGCTTAAATTTAGCCCAGTGCTGTCGCTCACGCACTCTTTAAATTTATCCTCTTTTGCGTTGCTTAGCCACTCCTCAGTTAGTGGTTTTTGTCTTGATATGAAGCTCTCCCATGATGAAAAGCTAAGCTCAAGCACCTTTTGCTTCATTTTTGCAGCGTTTATAAATGTGGTTATTGGTTTGCCAAAAGCGACGATGATGTCACGTCTGCCGTTTTTAGAAGTGAGGTCTTTATAAAATTTACTAGCTCTTGAAAAGCTCGAGCCCCAAAGGCCACGAAGGTAAAACGGCACGATGCAAATTTCTTCCAGATCTCTGATGATAAGCTCAAAGCCCTTTTGAAATTCATTTATCTGGCCGTTGTAGCTGATGTGGCCTTCCGGAAAAAGTGCAACCACTTCGCCATTTTTTAGGCACTCTCTAACTAACTCGATCGACTCTTTGTTAGCTCCTGCGCCTATTGGGATCACTTTAAAAAATTTAAAAATTTGCTTTAGATACCATTTGTTATAGATCGTTCTATACATGACAAATCTTATGCCTCTTGGGCTTGCAGCTTGAAGCACGAGCCAGTCGATCCAGCTGATGTGATTGCCAAGAAGTAGCACACCACCACTTTGCGGTAAATTTTGAAGCCCTTCTACAAAAAAGCGGTACTTTGTCTTTAAAAATGGCAGTAAAAGTAGCCTTGTAAAAAGGTGCGGAAGCTGCAAAATGGCGTAGAAGCTGCCAATTAAGCAAACAAGCGCTGTAAAGACAAAGAGGCCAGTGGTTGAAATTTTAAAATATACTAAGCCTATGCCAATAGCTAAAAATAGCAGCATTGAGACGTTTTGCAAGAAGTTGTTTGCTGCCATTATTTTGCCGGTCGTCTTTTGCGGGGCAAAGTACTGGATCATCGCATTTAGCGGCACTATAAATATGCCGCCAAAAAAGCCAAATGCAAATGAGCTAAGGCTTACTACACCGATGTTTGAGCCAAATGCGAAAAATAAAAGTGAGAAAAATATACCCATAGCGCCCATCGGCACGATACCAAGCTCGATGTGTAGCTTTGACATAGAACCAGCCACGTATGAGCCAAATGCGATACCTATGGCACTTGCTGCAAGGATTGCTTGCACCGCTAGCGAGCTATCGTCATTAAAAACCGCCTTATAGTGAGCAGGAAAAGCTGCGATGATGATCTGAGAAATTCCCCAAAATATGCTAAGTCCAGCGATGCTTAGCCAGATGTTTTTATCTGACCTTACTTCTTTTAAATTCTCTCTTAAATAGCTAAGGCGAATATATTTTTTAATATCAAAATTTTCGCTTGTTTCGTCTTTTTCATCGATGCAAGGTAACTTATAAGCAAAATACGCTTCAAGTGCGCTAAATAAGACTAAAAAGATACCAATAGGATAGACGCTTTTTAAAATTTCTTCTGAGTTTTCGCCTTGGATGTATAAATTTTCAAATATAAACGAAAACAAAAATGAGCTAAAAAGTATCGCAACGATGGTGAGCGCTTGGATGATGCCGTTTGCTGTGCCAAGGCGCTCAGGGCCGACTAGAGCTTTAATGATTCCATATTTTGCTGGCGAGTATATAGCACTTTGAGCAGCTAAAATAAGAGTTAAAGCAAAAGCTACGCCAAAAGCACCTGCAAGGTAGCTAAAAAGCACCGCGACACTAATGATAAGGCCAAAAATAGCACAAATTCTTATGACTTTTGTCTTTGAGAATTTATCATTTATAAAGCTTGATGGTGAGAATAAAAATATAAAAGGAAATAAAATCATTGCATTTATAACTGCTGTTAATATAAAAAGTATGTCACCATCGTATGTTTTTAAAAGAACATTTTGTATAGTGATCTTATGTGCTAGATCGACGCTTGCATTTAAAAATGCGATCGCAAGATATGGCAAAAAACCAGCAACTTTTAATAAACTCATCATAGAAAGACCTTTGTAATTTTAAAAATTTTGTAAATCTAACAGCAAAATATTTAAAATATTATTAATAAAAAACTCTACATTAAATTTAGTAATAAAAATTTCTAAGAAATTTAAATTTTATATGCTTTTGGATAAAATCACACAATCAAAAAATAGGAAAAATTTATCATGAATTATGAAATAATCGTTGTTGGCGGCGGACATGCAGGCATTGAGGCAAGTCTAGCGGCTGCTAGAATGGGCAAACAAACTTTACTGATCACTATCTTAGCCGAGCAAATAGGCGCTGCAAGCTGTAATCCGGCCATTGGAGGCCTTGCAAAGGGACATCTTGTAAAAGAGATCGACGCGCTTGGCGGTCAAATGGGACTTACAACTGACGCTGTTGGTATCCAGTTTCGCGTGCTAAATGAGAGCAAAGGCCCAGCAGTACGTGGTAGCCGCGCTCAGATCGATATGGATAGATACCGCGTTTATATGAGAAATTTGCTTTTAAATACGCCAAATTTAGAAATTTCTCAAGAGATCGCCACTGAAATTTTAAGCGAAAATGGCGAAGTAACGGGCGTTAAAACCCACCTAAATAACATCTATAATGCAAAAAAGGTGATAATCACAACTGGTACATTTTTAAACGGGCTAATTCACGTTGGATTTAACAAACTAGAAGCCGGCCGTGTGGGTGAGCTAAGTGCAAAGGATCTAAGCTCTAGCTTAAGAGAGCTTGGGCTAAATTTAGGCAGGCTAAAGACTGGAACATGCCCAAGGATAGATGCAAAAACGATAAATTTTGAAATTTTAGAAAAGCAAGATGGCGACGCAAAGCCAGTTGCATTTAGCTTTAGAACTAAAAATTTCTCCCCAACGCAGCTGCCGTGCTACATCGCCTATACAAACGAAACTACGCATGGGATAATTCGCTCAAATTTTGACAAAGCACCACTTTTTACAGGTCAGATCGAGGGCATCGGACCAAGATATTGCCCAAGTATCGAGGATAAAATAAACCGCTTTGGCGACCGCGACAGACACCACCTTTTCATCGAACCTCAGACCCTTGAAGCGACAGAGTACTACATAAACGGCTTTTCAACTAGCTTGCCTTATGAAGTGCAAGTGCAGATGTTACACTCTATAAAGGGCTTTGAAAATGCGAAAATCGTAAGGCATGGATACGCTATCGAATATGACTACGTCGAGCCAATACAGCTAAAACATAGCTTAGAGACAAAAAAGGTAAAAGGGCTATACTTGGCTGGACAGATAAACGGCACGACAGGATACGAAGAGGCTGGTGCTCAAGGGCTAATGGCTGGTATAAATGCAGCGCTTTCGCTTGATAACAAAGAGCCGCTTGTTTTGCGCCGCGATGAGGCGTATATTGGCGTTTTGATCGATGATCTTGTCACAAAAGGGACAAAAGAGCCATATAGGATGTTTACGAGTAGGGCGGAGTATCGCTTGCTTTTGCGTGAGGAAAATGCCATTTTAAGGCTTGGTGGATATGGCCATGAGCTTGGACTTATTGATGACGAGACTTTTAATGAAATTGAGCTATCAGGCAAAATTTAAAAGATGGGCTTGCTTACCTTAACAATACTCAAATTACGCCGAGCAAGCAAAATTTAGAGCTTTTAGCTAGCCTTGATGAAGAGCCAATAAGTCAAAATGTGAGCCTTCAAAAGATTGTTGCACGCAAAAGCTTTACAGCTGAGAAACTAAGAAAGCTTGATCAGAAATTTGTAAATTTAGATGATGCGAGTGTGGATCAAATTTTAACCGAGTGTAAATATCAGCACTACATAAATGAGCAAAAAAATCAAATAGAAAAAATGAAAGATATGATGGATGTAAAAATTCCTGAAAATTTTGACTTTAGAGGTGTGAGTGGTCTTAGTAATGAAGTGGTCGAAAAGCTTGAGAAATTTACACCGCCTACGCTTTTTGCTGCGAGTGAAATCTCAGGTATCACGCCAGCTGCGATTGATATCTTACATATTTATATAAAGATGAATGAGAAAAGGCTTGGCTGATTTTGATTTTTGGTTTAGTTCAAAAAGCCATAAAGCTTAAAATTTTTATCTTAAAATCAAGATTTACGTTTAAGCTAAAATTAACATTATTTTTGCAGATTATATTTAGAAATTATACTTTTTTAATTTTTTGAGAGTATAATCGTTAAGAATTTATTTATAGAAAGGAATTTAATGTCAGTAAAGCAAGAAAGACGTAGCTTTATCGGCCTTGCGTTTGGTGCTGTGGCAGCTGTCGGCGGCGCTATGTCACTAGTGGCTGTTAAAAAGACTTGGGATCCGCTTCCAAGCGTAAAAGCTGCTGGTTTCACAACAGTTGATCTAAGTCCGATCAAAGATGGAGAAATGAGGCAGGTTGAGTGGCGTAAAAAGCCTATTTTCATACTCAAAAAAAGTCCTGATATGGCTAAAAATGACAAAAGAGATGTTGTCGTAGGGGATGCTAGATACGTAGTTCTTATCGGACTTTGCACGCATCTTGGTTGTATACCTGAGTATAAAGCAAGCAAACAAATGTTTGTATGTGCCTGTCATGGCGGCGAATTTAATGCCGACGGAATGCAAACATACGGACCTCCTCCAAGACCACTTGATATACCACCATTTAAGATCGATGGAACCAAGCTAGTTCTAGGCGAAACAAGCCCAGAATACGAAAAATTAGTAGCAAAAGCTTAGGAGGATAGCAATGTCTTTAGCTCATAAATCAACTGGCGTTATTGACTGGCTTGATCAACGCCTAGCTTTTACAAAACTTATAAAGGTTCTAGTTAGCGAATACTGGATTCCAAAAAATATAAATTTCCTTTGGGCAATGGGCGTTATTTTAACAACGCTTTTTATGCTCTTAATCGTTACCGGTTTTTTGCTTTTAATGTATTACAAACCAGATGTAAATTTGGCATTTGATAGTGTAAATTATACTATCATGCAAGAGGTCGAGTATGGCTGGCTTTGGCGTCACATTCACGCAGTTTCAGCTTCTACGATATTTCTTATTATGTATATTCACTTGCTTACTGGACTTTACTATGGTTCATATAAAAGAGGCAGAGAGGTCATTTGGATAAGTGGTATGGTGCTATTTATCTGTTTTTCAGCAGAGGCATTTAGTGGTTATATGCTCCCATGGGGACAGATGAGCTACTGGGCGGCGACTGTTATCACTCAGCTTTTTGGCGGTGTACCAGTTATTGGTGACGCTTTAGTTGAGTGGATTAGAGGTGATTATGCAGTTGGCGACTCAACACTTACTAGATTTTTTATGCTTCATGTTTGTTTATTACCACTTGTAACGATAGCTGTTTTGGTTATTCACTTCTACTCTTTAAGAGTCCCACACGTTAATAACCTAACAAGCGAAGATATAGACTTTGAAGTAGAGGCACAAGAGTATCTACACGGCGATAGAGCAAAATCTAAAGTTATACCATTTTGGCCAGGATTTTTGGCAAAAGACTTTATGTATGTATCATTCTTTATGATATTTGTCATCTATCTTGTTTGCTATCACTTCAACTTTGCAATGGATCCTATCAACTTTGAGCCAGCAAATCCACTAAAAACCCCACCACATATCTACCCAGAGTGGTATTTCTTGTGGCAATATGAAATTTTACGTGGCTTTTTCTTTGATATAGCTGGAATTTCAGCTTATAACATCGGTCTTATCGCATTTGCATTTGCGGGCGTGGCATTTATGCTTATACCACTCTTTGATAGAAGCGGTCTTGTAGCACCAGCTCACAAAAGACCACTATTTTTCGTATGGTTTTGGGTTCTAGTTGCTGACCTTATCGTATTATCTATATATGGCAAGCTCCCAACAGGCGGCATCAACGACTGGATAGGATTTTATGCGTCACTGCTATTTTTAGTGCTATTTATAATCGCACTTCCAGTTATCACAATACTTGAAAGAAAAAGGGGCTAATCATGAAAGAGCTTAAAATTTTTGCCATCGTTGTTATCCTTTCAGGTATTTTATACTGGGGTATCGAGCCTTACGCTCACACAAAGCTTCATCCGCACACTGCAAATGCTGAGTATAACTTCTCAAAAGAAGATACTGACTACGCTAAACACTTTTTAGAGCAGAAAAAAGAGGCGCTTGAGGCTGCAAAAGCTAGCGGCAACAAAGCTAGCATCGATGCAGCTACAAAAGATGTTGAGACAGCACAAAAAATTCTTGATGACTATACAGCTTTTTGGGCTGATATAAACTCTATCGACCTTGCAAAGGGTGATGCTGCAAAGGGTGCTGAAACGTTTGGGGCAGCTGGATGTACAGGATGCCACGGCATAGAAGCAGCTGGCATGCCAGCTAGTATGGACGCTGAGACAGCTAGCCAAAGCTTTGGCGTAGTGCCACCAGATCTTAGTACAGCTGGTAAAATTTATGACGAGAGATTTTTAGCTGCACTCATCAAAAATCCAACTATGGCTGTAAAACTATCTCATAAATTTAACGACGAGCATCCTTATCCGATGACTGCATTTATGGGTGCTGGCGGCGATATAAACGCTGAGATCGCTGACATAGTTGCTTACCTTAAAAAGGTATCAGCTGACGCAGATACAAAGAGCAAGATCACTGAAGAAAAGGTATTTGCTGATGCATGTCAAAGATGTCATGATATAAAATATGACAAAAAATATGCATTTAGCAACAAAGTAAGCCTTGCTGCTTATATGGGCTCAAACCCACCTGACCTATCGATGATGATTCGTTCAAAAGGTGATGAGTATCTGCATAAATTTATAAACGATACTCAAAAGATGCTACCAGGTACCGCAATGCCAAGAGTTGGTTTAAATAAAGCCGCTGAAGACGACGTGGTAGCTTATATCCAAAAAGTAGGCGACAAGAAGAAGGCTGAGCGCGAGAGCACAGGGCTTTATGTCATGATCTACTTCTTTATCTTAGGAATTTTTGCTTGGCTTTGGAAACGCAAAGTTTGGAGCGAACTCCACTAAAATTTAAGAGCCTCTTTGGCTCTTAAATCCTCTCTAGTAAATTTACATATATAAATAGGTATTCTTTAAATTCGTTTTTGTAAATTTGATCAAATACTCTTACAAATTTTAAAATCTTACTCACTCGCATTAGCAACTTACCAAATTCAGGTCTCGTTATCACTTGCCACTGAATTTGTAAGCGTGATATGCTCGCTCATAAATTTTAAATTTTACCTGACACTTGGTTGATATAAAATGCATGCGGCGCAAAGCACTATCGCATGCCCTCTAACGTGCGAGGGGTTTTTACTTCGATTTCGTCTCGTAACTGCAAGCAGACAGTGGATTCAAAAAGGGTATAAGGGTACGGCTTCGTAATTCAAGTCCCCTCTTTTTCGAATAAAGTTTTTAAATTTAAAGTCTATATTTTTAAAAATAGAAATTTACTATTTTGCAAATTTTAAACCTTCATTCTCTCGTAAGAATTCACTATTGATTTTAGGTCCCGCAAGGCTTGCCACTAAAATCGGAGCCGAAATTACTCATTTATGAAATTTAAAAATTTACCTAAAAGCCTAAAAGCGGTAGTATGCCTATACTACCATGTGAGCTATGAATATATAAGCATTTCGGCATAAAATAGAAATATATCTGAGTTTTAACGGTCGCTATTTAAATAAATTTATTTTAAGCAAATCAATCACTAAAACCCACTAAAATTCACAGAAACTGCAAAATTTAGCCCTGCCATCAATCCTGTTTAAAATTAAATTTCTTTGGCGATCTCGCTCATTTTATTGAGCAGTTTTTCACGTTCATTTGGTTTTAGATTGCCGTATTGAAGCTTTGTTATCATCTGCATGAAGTCAAATTGTTTAAACATTTGCGCATCGCTTTTTAGCTCTTTTTCTAGCTGTTTATAAATTTTTTCAGTCTCTTTATTTGCTTTTTCTAAATTTTGTAAAAAGCTTCCAGTTGCGCTCATATCAAGGTCATTTTTTGCAGCTTTATCGATGACATTTTTTAGATTTGCTAAATTTTCAGAAATTTTCATCAGCATTTCCTTTTGGATTTTAAAATTTAGAGCAAAATTTATTCCTAAATTTTCTCCCACCACTTTTTTCTAGGCAGATTTTGTGTGGTGAAAACTTCTCCGATCATCGGCGTCGCGTAGTTTAGCTCAAGTTTTGTCGCTGCCTTTTCAAAACGCTTGATCGGCTCATCCCAAGCGTGATAAGATAGATCAAATTTGCCCCAGTGCACCGGTACGCCAAGCTTTGCACCAAGATCTTTAGTGCTTGCGCTGACTCCTCTGGCTTCATATGCATGTAAGGCCAGCCATCGCCGTAAGCACCATTTTCGATAAAAACTAGATCAAAGGCGCCAAATTTCTCATTTATCATCTTAAAATGCTTGCCGTATCCGCTATCTCCGCTAAAATAAAAGCTAAAGCCAGCCTCTTCAACCGCCCAGCCACCCCAAAGTGTCATGTTTCTTTTAAATGTGCGCCCACTAAAGTGCCTTGAAGGACAAAACGTGAAGTTTAAATTTCCTATTTTTTGCTCACCAAACCAGTCAAACTCATAAATTTTGTCTTCATCAACGCCCCATTTTACAAGATGAGCTTTTACACCAAGTGGCACTAGAAATTTGTCTATCCTATCCTTTAGCTCAAGGATCGTTTTATGATCAAGATGATCGTAGTGATCGTGCGAGATGAGGGCGATATTGATCACATCTGGGTAGTCACTAGTGGTGATAGCATGCTCGTAGGCAAAGGGCTTACCGCCAATTGGCAGTGGAAATGCTCGGTGCAAAACTGGATCTGTGATGATAGTTTTGCCATCAAGCTTGCAGATTAGGCTAACGTGCCCAAGCCAGATAAACTCGCCGTTTTTCAAGGCATTTGCGTCAAATTTTAAATTTGGCAAAGGCTTAGTTGGTAGCTTGCCCTTTGGTGGAAAGAGCGCTTGCAGGACGAAATTTAACATAGATGCTTGCGGACTATTTTTTACTATATCAATCGTTGGTTCTAAATTTATAAAACTTTGCCGTTAAAATTTGGCGAAGCCTTTATCAGCTTTTGGCTTTTAATATCTGGCACGCCACCAAAAACTGGAGTAAATTTCATAAAAAGAAACACTGCAACAATAAACAAAACTATAACTATAAAAATTTCCATAAAAAACCTTTTAAATTTAAAGGTCGGATTATATTTTAGATTTTTAAATTTCAGTTTTATTTAATTAACCCGAGCTTAAATAATTAACTTGTAAATTTAAACTTAATTAAGATATTTTTACTCTTTATAGGAAAATTTTATTAATAAATATTATCCTTTAGCAAATAAATATACCTAAAAATAGATACTTAATAGATAATCTTAAAAATATATAAAATAAAAATTTAATTTTAAAAATACAAAATTTGTCAGATAGATGACGGAATTTATTCATTGTAAGTTATAGAATTATTACAAAAATTAGGAAGGAGCGTTTGAGATGTTAAATAAAAATTTAACTATCTCTATTTTGGTGACTAACCATCACTTTAAAAGTGAGCAGGGCAGTTTAGCCTTGTTTAATGGGAGGAATTTATGAAAAAACATAAATTTGTGATTGCCGATTATAAACGCTGTATAGGATGTGCAACCTGCATGGCTGCATGTTTTAAGAGCGCTTATGAACGCGGCAAGCTGTCACGTGCAAGGCTAAGTGTGCTAAGAGAAGCTACTGGCGTTATGCCAACTCAGTGCAGACAATGCGACGATGGTCCTTGTGCGAATGTGTGTCCAACTGGGGCATTGCGATTTAATGATAATTGCATCGAGCTTCACGAGGAAATTTGTATAGGCTGTAAGATGTGCACGATCGCTTGTCCTTACGGTGCAATAAGCTCAAGTGCAGAGCTTATGCCTTCAGTAAATTACGCTGTCGAGCCAAAGTACAACCTTGAGATAGAGTCACAATCAGGTGCAAAAAATATCGCTGTTAAATGCGATATGTGCTTTGGTCGTGAAAATGGACCAGCTTGCGTTGATGTCTGTCCAACGAGTGCTCTTGTTATGATTGATCCAGAAGAGGGTAAACATAAACTTGGCAAGAGGATAGACTATGAAGCAGCGAATAAATTTGCTACTAAAATTTTAAACGGACAAGGAGCATAAGATGACTACGGTTTATATGCTATTTCTTGTAAGTGCCGTCGTTAGCATCTTGCTTTATTGTGCTCCAAAGGCCGCTGTAAAGGTTGGTTTTGGTCTAAGTGCTTTAAGCTGTTTTTATGCGATGTATCACTTTGTTGCAAATATGGGAGTAAGCGATAGCTTTGCTCTTATGGATGGCTTTTTGTATTCGCCAAAATTTGCGCTAAATCCACTTGGAAATTTCTTTAGCTTTGTCGTCGTTTTCATCGGATTTGCAAGTAGTGTTTATGGTATGAGCTATGCAGATGAGTACATCAAAAAAGCAAACGTTGGCGTATTTGCATGTTTGTTTAACACATTCATCCTTTCAATGCTTTTAGTAATTAGCGCTGATAATGTATTTTGCTTTGTCGTTTTATGGGAGCTTATGACTCTTATCTCATCGTTCCTTATCATAGTAAATGATGGTAAAAACACTTTAAAAGCGGTCATGGTATATCTTGGCATCGCGCAAATAGGTGCATTTTGTATCACCTGTGGTTTGCTTATCACAGCTTACTACGCAGGAAGTACAGAATTTAGTGCGTTCATGGGTGTTAAGATGCCATTTGGTGCTTCTGCTGCTACATTTATACTGTTTTTGGTTGGATTTGGTAGCAAAGCTGGTATGTGGCCATTTCACGTTTGGCTTCCACAAGCTCACCCAGCAGCACCATCAAATGTTTCGGCCCTTATGTCGGGCGTTATGATTAAAGTCGCTCTATTTACACTAGTTAAATTTACGCTTTACTTGCCACTTAGCACATATTTTGGTCTTACAATACTCGCTCTTGGTGCAGCTAGCTCACTATTTGGTGTTTTATACGCTCTTTGCCAACACGACTTCAAGGCTTTGCTTGCTTATCACTCAGTCGAGAACATAGGCATCATCTTGTTAGGTCTTGGCACAGGAATTTATGGTGTCGCAGCTGGAAATTTAACACTAGCAGCAGTAGGTTTTCTAGCAGGTTGCTACCACGTAGTTAACCACGCTATATTTAAAGGCCTGCTTTTCCTTTGCGCTGGTTCAGTTATCCACGCTACTCATACACAAAATATGGACATCCTTGGTGGTCTTGCTAAAAAAATGCCATGGACAAGCCTTGGTATGTTTATAGGTATCATGGGTATCGCAGCTTTACCTCCAGTAAATGGCTTTGTTTCAGAGTGGTTTACATATCAAGGTATGCTTCAAGGTGCGATGGGCGAGGGAACATTAGTTAGATATGCATTTACGCTTGGCGTCGTAGCCCTTGCGCTAACAGGCGTTTTGGTCGGCATGCACCTCAAACTTTACGCTGTTATCTTTGCAGGTACTCCAAGAGATCAAAAAATTTGGGAAAATGCTAAAGAGAGTCCAATAGGCATGGTTCTTGGTATGATCATCTTAATGATAGGCTGCGTTGGCTTTGGTCTTGGCGCAAACTACATAGTTGATTACATCATGCAAGCTGTAAATTCTATCGCTATAAGCGACTATAAAGCTAGCCTTGGTGCTATAAATGTAACTTCACCAATAGGCAGTATGATCTCAACTCCATTGATAGCCTTGGTTCTTTGCTCAACAATGATTTTGCCATTTATCATCCTTGCTGTTATGAAAGCAAACAGAGATAAACCACGCGAGACTGATCCTTGGGCATGTGGCTTTAAATATAGCTCACGTATGCAAATGACAGGTGGTCCATTTACAGGCGATCTTAGAAAGATTATGCAATGGCTATTTAGAGCTGATAAAAAGATCGTTACTAGAAATTATTTTGACGCGGTTGAATATCACAACCATCCAAAAGATATCTGGTGGGGAATGTTTTATGAGCCAGTCATCAAATGGTGTATGAAATTTGCCGATAAACTAGGCATCGTTCAAAGCGGATACACAAACATCTATACGCTTTATATCCTAATTTATCTTTGTGCCATACTTGCTGTGGGCTACTTTTTAGTTTAGGAGACGAAAATGCAAACTATACTTTTAATGATATTTCAAGTAGTCGTTATCGTTTTGGTAGCTCCTTTGTTTGATGGTATGGCAAGAAAACTAAGAGCTAGACTTCAATCAAAACAAGGTAGCGATTTCTTTCAAACATATCGCGATATTATAAAACTCTTTAGAAGAGGAAGAACCGTGCCTGAGTGCTCTCACTGGGTATTTAGATGGGCTCCATTTTTCCTTTTTGCAACTTCAGCTGCAGTATTAGCTGCTATACCTATAACATATAGCAAAGATACTGTTTTTGGAGCGTATTCAGATATATTTGTGATCCTTTATCTTGGCGCGTTGCTTAGATTTGTATTTGGTGCAGCTTCAATGGATAGCGGCAACCCATTTGCAGCAACAGGCGGCGGTAGGGAGCAAATGCTTGGCGTATATGTCGAGCCAGTTATGATCATGTGCTTAATCGTAGTAATGCTCGCAGCTAAAACATCAAATTTAATTGAGATCCAAGAGATGGTAAAAACCGGTGTTATTGGATATCAAATCCCAAGTTTTGCCGTAGCTTCTATCGCATTTTTATGGTGCATGTATGTTGAGACCGGTAGAAAACCATTTGACGTAGCTGAAGCTGAGCAAGAGCTTCAAGAAGGCTTGCTTGGCGAGTACGCAGGTAGCGATCTTGGTTTAGTTCAAGCATCACTTATATTAAAACAGTTTGCTATGATCGGACTTTTCCTAACTATATTTGAGCCATGGAATTTTAGTAATCCTTTCTTAGCTATTATCGTTTTTGTGATAAAAACTGGAGTATTTTATGTGGCAGCTGTCTTTATAGACAACTTTGGACCACGCTTTAAAATGACTTCATCTTTACGCAAAAATGCACTTGGTGCACTTGCTATCTCGTTTGTTGCACTAACACTTTATGTAGTAGGAGTGTGAGATGCAAACACTTGATATTTTAGCCATTTGCATGATCGTAACTTCGCTTGCGGTTTTTGGTCTTAGAAGCTTAAAACTCTCAATCATCGCTTATGCGATTGAGACACTACTTTTAGTTAGCATATTTTTCTTGCTAACTGAGAAATTTAACGCCGAGCAGCTCAAAACTTGGGCGATCGTTGCATTTTTTACCAAAGTTTTGCTTGTGCCAGGAATTTTATTCTGGCTTATCAAAAAACTTGGCGTAGTTAGCGAAGATGAACCAGTTGGTGGATTTTTTGTAAGCCCTGTCATTGCTATGGGATTTTCTCTAGCTCTTTCAATGAGTATCCACCCTATATTTTTAAAATTCTCTCTTATTAAAGAAGAGATCATGCTAATCGCAGCTGGAACGGTCTTTATGATGGGAATTTTTGGCTTCATGCTAAGAAACTCATTTATAAAACAAATTCTAGCTTACTGCTTGTTTGAAAACGGTATCCACCTAAGCCTTGCTCTAATGGCTTATAACTCACATGAGTTAGTTGAGCTTGGAATTTTAACAGATGCGATATTTGCCGTTATCATCATGAGCATTCTAGCGATTAGATTTTATAAAGCTTATGATAGCTTAGATACTTCTAAAGCTTCAAATTTAAGGGGTTAGAGATGGATAGTTTAGCTTTAATACTTATCTTACCGCTCCTTGGTGCTTTGATCTTGTTTTTGAGTCCTAAAAATTATGCGGTATTAAGCGGACTTCACGTTTTGTTTTCTGCTGCGACATCGGTGGCTTTACTTAACAATGTTCTTAAAGTCTTAAGTAGTGGAACTTTTTATAGTTTTGATAAATTTTTGTTTTTAGATAGCTTAGGCTGTGTTTTCTTGGTACTTATTGCTGTAACTGGATTTATAGTAAATTTCTACTCTATCCATTACATGAGATGGGAGCTTGAAGACGGACACATCCACTTAAGCGATCTTAAAAAATATTATGCATTAAGCCATGTATTTATCTTTACAATGACTTTAAGCGTTATTTGCAACAACGTTGCGTTTATGTGGGCAGCTATCGAGGCTACAACACTAGCTTCTGTGTTTCTTGTCGCTATCCACAAAGATCAAAAATCAACAGAAAGTGGCTACAAATACATCGTTCTTTGCTCAATCGGTCTAGCATTTGCACTTTATGCGACTGTTCTTTTATACTCAGCCACATTTAGCACTCTAGGAGATGGCGAAGCTTCTATGCTATTTTCTGGAATAATGACAAATGCTAAAAATTTAAACCCAGATGCAGCAAAACTTATCTTTGTATTTGCTCTAATTGGTTTTGGTACAAAAGCTGGTCTTGCTCCAACTCACACTTGGCTACCAGACGTTCACGCTGAAGGTCCAGCACCTATCTCAGCCTTGCTTTCAGGCGTACTTTTAAAATGTGCGATGCTGGCACTTTTGAGATACTATGCTATCACAGCTCAAGCTGTTGGATTTAGCTTTGTTGAGGGCATAATGATCGTTTCAGGAACTATCACTCTTTTTGTAGCGGGATTTTTCCTAATCAGACAACACAACGTAAAAAGAATGTTTGCATACCACTCAATCGTTCATATGGGTGTTATTGCATTTGCACTTGGTGTTGGCGGTAAATTTGGTCTATTTGCAGCGATATTTCACTGCTTGGCTCACAGCTTTACTAAAGCTCTTGCGTTTTGCTCAACCGGCAACATAGCAAGAATTTATGGCCACAAAGATATGAGTAAGATGGGCGGCATGGTTAAGATCGCACCGATCACCACTATAATGTTTGGCGCGGCTGTTTGCTCACTAGTTGGTGTTCCAGCATTTGCTATATTTGTTAGCGAATATAACGTCTTTGTAGGAGCTATCACAAGTGGTCAATACATCGCAGTTGCGCTATTTGCTATTGCACTTGCAGTTATTTTCATAGCTGACTTTGCACACTTTAACATGGCAAGCTTTGGCGAGCCAAAAGGTGTGGTTGTTCATAATAAAGAGATGAGTTTGTTAGAGAATTTACCTCTTATAGCACTTTGTGCCCTTATCATAATCTTTGGCGTATGGCATGTAGATAGCTTTTATACGCTAGTAGATAACGGTGTTAATATAATGATGGGAGCTTTAAAATGAGAGGCGATAAATTTGTTGAAATCCTAAAAACTAAAGTAAAAATTTTAGAGGTAACTCGTCAAGCTGACGATCAGATCACTGTTTTAGTTGATAGAAACGACCTTCCACTGGCTGTTAAGACGCTTTACTATGATATCGGTGGCTTTATAAGCACAATGATACCAAATGACGAGCGCCAGATAAATGGCAGCTATGCACTTTACTACGCTATCTCAATGGAAGGTAGCAAGATGACTGAGGCTGACGACTTTGCGGCTGAGGATAAGTGCTTTATCACAGTTAAAACTCTTATTCCAGGAAGTGATCCGACATTCCCATCTGTTACTCCGCTAGTGCCAGCTTGTGTTTGGTACGAAAGAGAAGCTTATGATATGTTTGGCCTTGTGGCCGAAGGTTTGCCTGATAAAAGGCGTCTTGTTTTAAGTGATGACTGGCCAGACGGACTTCACCCACTTAGAAAAGATGCGATGGATTATCGCTACCGCCCTGATCCGGTTGACCATAGAGATGAGCCTGATTCTGAGTTTTTGTTTCCAACAGGTGATGCAGTAGTTGATGTGCCACTTGGACCACTACATATTACTTCAGATGAGCCAGGTCACTTTAGACTTTTCTGTGACGGCGACGAGATCATCGACGCTGACTACCGCCTCTTTTATCAACACCGCGGTATGGAAAAGCTAGCTGAAAACAGAATGAACTATGATCAAATGGGCTATCTTGCAGAGAGAGTTTGTGGAATTTGTGGTTATGCTCACGCTATCGCTTGTATCGAAGCAGCAGAAAAAGCTATCAAGCTTGAAATTCCACTAAGGGCTCAAGCTATACGAGTCATCTGTCTTGAGATCGAGCGTCTTCACAGCCACCTTTTAAATATCGGTCTAGCTTGTGAGGTCACTGGTAACTATAATGCGTTTATGCATATCTTTAGGGTTCGTGAGTACTCTATGGAGCTAGCTCAACTAGTAACTGGCGGACGTAAAACATACGGCAACGTCGTTATGGGCGGCTTAAGACGTGATATGACAAACCAAGAGATCAAAAAAGGCATCGAGATCATAAATAAACTTGACGTTCAAATTTCAGAAATTTGGGACGCAGTTATGGAGGATAAACGCCAAATCGGACGCTGGAAAGGTGTGGGAATCCTAGACCGCCAAATAGCACGTGACTTTAGCCCAGTTGGTCCAAACATGAGAGGCTCTGGCTTTAAACGTGATAACCGTTACGATCACCCATACGACTTTTTTAAACAGATAGAATTTGAAGTAGCAGTTGAGCATGGTTGCGACGTATTTGCTCGTGAGATGGTTAGATATAAAGAGCTAAAAAGCTCTATCCACATCATCCGCCAATGCTTTGAGCTAATGCCTCAAACTCCGATCATGATCGATCCTGTGACTATGATCAAACCTGAGAATTTTGCACTTGGTCATGATGAAGCACCACGCGGTGAAAACGTCCACTGGATCATGCAAGGCAGTGCTCAAAAAGTATATCGCTGGAGATGCAGGGCAGCAACATATAACAACTGGCCAAGCCTAAGATATCAATTTAGAGGAAACAACATAAGTGACGCTGCGCTTATCGTTTGCTCGCTTGACCCTTGCTACTCATGCACTGAGCGTGTTACACTAGTCGATGTAAGAACTAAAAAGAGTAAAATTTTAACAGAAAAAGACCTTAAAAAATTCTGTCAAGATGGCGGGGTTAGCAAAAAGGATTTAAGATGATGAAGTTATTTGACATCACAGAAAATATGGAAAGGCGACATACGCCTATCCATTTGAGCCATATATTGTTCCTGAAAATTTCCGTGGTCAGCCAAACTATACATACGATCTTTGTATAGGTTGTGCAGCCTGCGGTATCGCTTGCCCTAGTAACGCGATAGAGCTTAAGATGAACGAGGAACAAACAAAGCTTGTTTGGGAATTTGACTGTGGGCGCTGCATATTTTGTGGGCGCTGCGATGAGGTTTGCCCAACTGGAGCCGTTCGCCTAAGCGATAGCTTTGAGCTTGCGGTTAAATTTGACAAGAGCGCTCTTATACAAAGGGGCGAGCTTGAGATGCAAACTTGCAAATGCTGCGGCAAGCCATTTACACCAAAAAGGCTTATAAATTTCACCCTTGAAAAGCTTGGCACAGCAAATTTACTCCCAGGCAGACTTGAAGAGGCAAAAGACTACCTTTATATCTGCCCAGAGTGCAAGAAAAATCAATCTGCTGAGAGGCTAACAAAAGGCATTGAGGAGGCTATAAAATGAGTCTATATCAAGTCCCAGAGGACATAAAAACAGCAAATGATCTAACTGCAAAGCTAGAGCATCTAAAAAATATCAAAAGAAGCTTTAGCGTTTATAGGATCGACTGCGGAAGCTGTAACGGCTGTGAGATAGAAATTTTTGCGGCTATTACACCGATGTGGGACCCTGAGCGCTTTGGCTTTAAGCTTGTGGCAAACCCAAGACACGCTGATATTTTACTTTGCACCGGTCCTGTAACAAGACAGATGTATTATCCGCTTCTTCGTGCTTATGAGGCGACTCCAGATCCTAAGATCGTAGTTGCTCTTGGTGCGTGCGGAAGCAGTGGTGGAATTTTCCATGACGCTTATAGCGTTTGGGGTGGCATTGATAAGATAATTCCAGTTGATGTCTATATCCCAGGCTGTCCTCCACATCCAGCAAGCATTATTTACGGCCTTGGCATGGCTCTTGGTATCATCGATCAAAAACTTCATAAAAAAAGCTATGAGGAAGATAACACATTGCCACCTTCAGTTGAGAAGTCGGTCATAGGCGATATCTTGTTTGAGCGTGACTTGCAAGCTGAAAGTAGAAGGCTAATGAGCTATATCTTTGGTAGAATCCTTTTTGAAAAATATATGAATGCTATCAAATGTTCAAAAGATGTCCATGACCCAAGCATTTCAAGAGAGGCTGTGCTTACAGCTATTAAAAAAGAGGAAGATCCTAGATATGCCGAGTGCATGGGGCTTTTGCATAATGATGTCTATCTAAAATATGCAAAAGCTGATAAAAGCTTTGCGATAGACGTTGATAGCGAGGTTTGGAGTAAGAGATGATACAAGTTTATAAGCTTACAAAAAGGCATATGGACGACAACGATAAGCTTCCACGCGAGCTAAAGGAGATAAAAATTTTCTCCACTTGCGTGGGACATGGCGTTGGCACGATAGACTTTAGCGAGAAAATTTTAGAGCTAAGCGATGAGGAATTTGACGAGATGATCAAAAACTCAGGCGAATACGTGAAATTTAAGATCGGAAATTTAAGCAAGTATTTTGAAGTTGAAATTTTTGCTGAGCATATCGCTAAACTCTTGCCACAGCTTTGTGAGTGTAAGCTTAAAGAAATTTTGGCAAATTTAAAAGAGGGATATATCGTGCTTAGGAAGGATTTTTGATGAAAAAGGCTATCCTTTGCATCGGTAATCCTATGCGTGGCGACGATGACGTGGGTAATGAAGTCGGCCGCATCGTAGAAGCTGAGCTAAAAGAGTGGAAGGTCTTTTTCGGGCAAGATGTGCCTGAGAATGAATTCTCAGCTATTAGAGAATTTGCACCTGAGATTTTGATAGTCGTCGATGCGATGAGCGGTTTTAGTGAGGATAAGATAGAGTTTTTTGATCTAAGCAACGATAGAGACTATATCTACTCGACTCACAATCTCCCTACGCCAGTACTTTTAAGCTACTTGCGTAAAATTTGTCCAAAGACGCTCTTTTTAGGCATTAGTGTCTTGCTCGAAAATGTCTTAAATTTTGAAGAAGGTCTAAGTGAGCAAGCCAAAAAAAGTGCCAGAAAAGCTTTTTTGAGAATTGTAGAGATTGATAAAAATTTAGTTGGTTAAATTTAGCAAATAGCTAAATTTAGTCTTTTTGGTTGCTAAAGGCAAAATTTTGCTTTTAATTGTGAGCAGCAATCTTGGCTTTTAGTGATTTTGCAAAGTGTTAAACTTTGGTCGCAAAGATGAGCCTGGCTCATGTGCGAGATTGAAAATAAAAAGGAGAATGTGATGTTAAATCCGGCAGAAACCGCTCAAGCGGTCTCAAGCTCTATGGAGCATAAGGCTCATATGCCACTTACTAGTATTATCTTCCTTGCTATCATGCTGGAGCCGCTATTGCTATGGGTGATATTTTCTGGGCTCACTCGACAGTTGGTATGGCTGAAAATCAGTCTATTGGCCTTTCAAATTTTATCGGTGGTATCACATTTAGTTGTGGTCTTATGATGGTTGTTTTTTATGGTGGTCACCTCTTTACAAGCTCTGTTTTAAGTGGTGTTAGTGCATATGAAGGAAAGCTAAAACTAGGTAAGACTATCGGATACTGGGCTATCGTTTGGATATTTAACTTCGTTGGCGGCGCACTGATCGCTTATATGTACTACTACTCAGGCTTGCCACTAAAGTATGATGGCTACATCTTGCAGCACTTTATACCAGCTGGCATTGGCAAGATCACAGCACCATTTCATGAGCTATTTATCCGCGGAATTTTTTGTAACGTCTTTGTTTGTATGTCTATTTGGACTGCGACAAGTGAGAGCAATCTATCTGGTAAATTCTTTGCCATTATGTGGATGATCGGCGCATTTGTGGCTTGCTCAATGGAGCACTGCGTGGCAAATATGTTCATAATCACTGAAGCCATCATCTCAAAAGCTCACTATATAGCAGCAAACGGCGGAGATATCGCTGCTGCAGCTGCGGCTCTAGGACATGGCATTACGGCTGAAAAACTAGAAGTTTTAAACTGGGGAAATTTTATCGGTAAAAACTTAGTTCCAGTTACACTTGGTAATATCTGCGGCGGACTTTTCTTTGTTGGTTTAGTTGGCTTTATGGCAAATAAATTCGATATGAAGAAAAAAGCTTAAAAATTTTAGTCTTTGCTTCTTGGCAAAGACTATTCCTCTAAGGCTACTTTTTGCTAGCCATTATAAAAATTTTTGATTTTTAGTTTTAGTTTGTGTAACTTTCAAGTTTTTCATAATCAATTATTAAAAACTCGTGTGGTGTAATCTTTCTTATAATGTCATCTTTTATAAGCTCATTAAATGCAGTTGAAGCACTTTGCCTCTTAAGTCCTACGAAGCTTGAGAGCACTTTTAGAGAAAATGGCAAAAAGAGGTAATGATAGCCATTTTGCTTTAAATCTTGTTCGCGTGCAAGCTCGATCAAAAAATTTGCAATCCTACCTTTTGCATCTTCAAAAAGTATTGATTTTATGATCTGACGTTGCACGATGATAGCATTTAGCACCGCTTTTAAAATTTCATCTACAACATTTACATTTGATAAAATTTCACTTATTTCGCTTAAGTTTATGGAGTAAATTTTTGCGTCTTCTAAAATTTCAAAAGCACAATTATCATCAAGAACAGCGATGTTGTTTGCTTCCAAACGGTAAAGGATAAATTCTTCCCCGTCTTCAAAAAACGAAAGCTTTGCACAGCCACTTTTTAAAATGATGATTTTGATCTCTTCTGCGTAAATGATGCTTGTTTTTGGAAGGTTTTTGTACTCAAATTTATCAAGCTCGGATTGAGTTAGGATATCTAAAATTTGTGTTTGTAAAAGGCCTAAACGTGACTTTTTCATGATTCTCCCAAAAGTAGTTTTGGATTTTATCTTAGAAAGTATTTAATCAAGTTGAAATTTTTGCTTTTTAATTTTTAAATTTCAATAATTTTTAAAAGTAGTATTAATTTTTAAAGAAGGTTGCATAAAATGCAACCAAATTTTTAAAAACCATGAAGTTTTTTTAGATTTTCATCTATAGGTTTTTTATGTCCATCTTTTGTTACACTGACGTAGGTTGCGATGGCGCTTGTGACATGTATAGTCTCTCTAAAACCACCGTCATTTAGCCTAAGCGCAGTCACTTCTATCTGTGTTGTTATCGATGTTTTGCCAACTGCGATGATCTTTGCGTAGCAGCTTAGCACGTCACCAACAAAGACTGGTTGTTTAAAGATGATCTCTTTCATAGAAATTGTCACAACGCGCTCGGGAGAAATTTCTCTTGCAGCTTGTGCACCTGCAAGGTCGATCTGACTCATTATCCAGCCACCAAATATATTTCCAGCCGAGTTTGTATCTTTTGGTAGCATGACTTGTTTTATACGCGGCTCACCAAAATCTTTTAAAATATCCATTTTTTGCCTTTTAGATGTTAGAATTTTGGTTGATTGTAGCAAATTTTAATGGCTTTATGCTAAAATCCTGCAACTTCAGGGGATAAAATATGAACGATTTTAAAAGATTAAATGAGCTTACAAAAGAGCAAAAAAACAAGTTAAATGCTATTTATAAAAATTTAGACGATGATATCATAAACGAGGCTGTTAAAATTTGTGGTCTTGCTGGCACACCAAGCCAAAAACTAGCCCTTGCAAGAAGGATAGTAGATCTTAAAGTTGATCCGCTTCAAAATGAGTTAAAAAAGCTAAATTTAGGCGAGGATGAGCAAAAAAGTGTACTAAATTTAATGTATAACTACGTTAGAAATTTATATGAAAATTTACATACAGAGCTTATAAAAAAAGCAAAAGAAGAGAAAATTTTAGATCAGTTTAATCAAGCTTTTATAGAAGCAATGCATGAGCTTGGGCTTAGTTTAAATGCGTGGCAAATTTCATGGCAAGATCGCATTATCAACACTACAAATAAAGAGTTTGAAGCTAAATTTAGTGATCTCGGTATGGCAAATGAGTTTATCACTAAAAACGGCTTATTTCAGTGTGACGCTAATGGCGTAAGAGCTGAAAGAACTTACGGCGCAGTTTGCAAAGAGGGCGAGAAATTTAGCTTTTTGCCTTACGCGCTTGCCTTTAAAGATGAGGTTAGTGAGCTTAAAAAAGTCTTTGCAAAAAATCTTGAAATTTTAAGAAATTTAGCTAAAAACGACGAGCAAAAATCTTATGTCAAATACCTTGAAAAGCTGCAAAATGCCTTTTGCGAAGAGGACAACGCAAAGGTGATAAATGCTTGGCAAGAGGCTGAGATAGCATGGATGGATGTAAAAGGTGCGCTTCAACCAGGCCATCCGCTAGAGTACTACGAGGATGCCTATACGCACGCAGTTGCACTTGAGTGGGACATCAGGCTTGTTGATAGCGAGGGCATAGATGAGCTTAAATTTAAAGAAAAAGTGGCAAAAACCTATAAGAGCGTTTGCGAAAAGATAAAATTTGATAACGCTGAGACAAATAGGGCAGTTAACGAAAATATCGCTAGAACGCAGGTTTATATAAGCGTGCCGATGATCTATTACGGCGCGGAGCTAAATGGGCTTTTTAGCGCTCAGGTCGTGCCAAATGATGAAAGTGTGAGCGCAAAATGTGGTAAGAAAATTTTTGCCTTTGTAAATCACGTCTATGAAAGCGCAAAGGCAAAGCCTTTTATGAAGCTTGGGGCTGAAATTTTTATCAAGGAATTTTTGGATTTTGGTAGAGAAATTTTATTTTTAAAGCCAAAAATTTGGAAAAAGTCTATGAAATTTCAACGATCGGCCATGAGTTTGGGCACATCCTCTTTATCGGGCTTGATACTGAGATGAGCATGAATAAAAGTGGTGTCTTTAAATTTATAGAAGAGTACAAGGCTACGACTGGCGGGCTAGTAAATTTCTTTTTACACGAAGAGACGGAGTATAAAATGGCCGTCTTTCATGAGCTAATAGCTCGTGCTGTTGGGCTTATCGCGTGGCGAAAGGTTGATGAGGTGAGGGCTTATTACTGCGAGGGACTCATACATCTTAGCTTACTTTTTAGGGCTGGAGTGCTTAAATTTGATGGCAAACTAAGCGTAGATATGAGCGAGCAAGCCTACGCTAAATTTAAAGAAATTTGCTTGAATAACTACTATGACCTAGCGCAAACATACGCTAAAAAAGATGATGCGAGCACATTTTTGGAGAAATTTTGCCAAAAAGATGAACTAAGCTATTTGCCAAAAGATGAAGAGTGCAAGAAATTTGTTGAGCATTTTTACGCTAGATACGAAGCTATCGGCAACGACGTCGATGAAAGTGGCGAGTGGCAAAGATGGCAAAGCTTAGCCAAAAAGGCAGAGAAAGATAGATAAAGACCGGAACATGATAAGTGAAATAAGCAACGAAAATCAAGTATCTTTTTTATTTATGTTGATACTTTTTTGTGTATATGTTGTTAGTTATTTTATTGCTAGTAGTTTTTATAATGACATAATTACTGCTCTATTTGATTTTATGATCACATTATTTATCTTTTTAAAGCTAAAAGAGACAAGAAATTTAAAAACATATTGGATATATATATTACTAGGCCTTACTTGCTGGGTAGCATCAGACACTATGTGGATGCTATATGATAAGGTTGATTTTTTTAAACAATTTCTTTCTAAAGTCATTTTTATACAAATCTCATACTTGGTCTCATATTTTATGTTTGCATTTTCTGCTTTTTACATTTTGATTAAAAATTTGAAAAATTTATTTTTAATGCAAGTATTTGTGGACTCAGTTTCTATTTCCGCAATATATTTTAGCTTTATGTGGTTTATGATTTTTAATAGAAATTTAACTCAAGTCTTAAGCCAAAAAGATTTTTTTAATCTAAGTTACATCGCTATAGATTTATTTATGTTTTGTACTTCATTTATTGCGTTTTTTTCACTTAAATTTTCAAGAAAAAGACTATCTATGCTTTTATGCTTGATAGCACTTATTGTAATAAGCATTTATGATGTTTTTACCACTACAATGGATTTTTGGATAGATGAAATTTCCTTTTTTGGATACGACATTGTGTTTAAGAGTTCATTTTTTATGTTGTTTGTTGCCACACTTCATTTAAGAGAGGGCGAGGCAAATCTAAAATTTAGGGCACTTAGAAACGATTTTGATAAAATTTTAATACAAAAGCTATTTGTTTTTGCCGTATTTTTAACGATCATGATCTTGTACTCTTGGAAGATAAATTTGACATGGTTATTTTCTATTTTAGTTACTTTGCTTGCATACGGAGCATTATCTTATACATTTTCTAATGTTAGAAAGATGGACATTTTAATTAAACGTGAAATACATATCAAAAAAGTGTTAAATAATCAGATAGAAAGTAAAGTAAAAGAGCTTGAAGAGACAAATAAACACCTACAAAGGATCAGTAAATATGATTATCTAACGAATGCTCTAAATCGCCAGTATTTTATCGCAAGGCTTGAAGAGATGATAAAGTTAAAGGCACTTGGCGAAAAGATAGATATTTATAGTATTGACATAAACCATTTTAAAGCGATAAATGACTCATATGGGCACTATATCGGCGATGATGTAATAGCAAAGTTTGCTTCAAATATTGAGTCAATATTGCCACCAAACGATTCCTTATTTGCAAGGTCTGGCGGAGATGACTTCATAGTTGTTGTCAAGCAAAATGAAAATGTACATTGCAGGGAATTTTTACGCTATCTACTAAAAGCTATTTCAGAGCCAATGGTTATAGATGATTATAAAATTGTACTTGATGCAAAAATAGGGATTAGCTCGACACAAACTAGTGAAATTTTGGCTGATGATTTTATCATGCAATCAGAAGCAGCACTAGAAGCAGCAAAAAAAGACGCATCTGAAAAGTATGTTTTTTATAACGATATAAAAAGCATGATTCAGGATAGAAACTATATAGAAATATTGCTAAATAGCATAAGCTTTGATGAAGAATTTGAGCTAAAATTTCAGTCCCAATATCTAATAGAAGGTAAAAAAATAGTAGGAGCAGAGGCTCTTGTTAGGTGGAACTCTCCTATAAAAGGTCCGGTAGATCAATCAAAATTTATCCCAATAGCCGAACAAAGCTCGATTATCAATGCGATAGGAAAATGGGTGGCAAAAAATGCTATAAAACAAATGGCCTTTTGGAATGAAAAATATAATACTAATCTAAAAATAGGCATAAATATCTCGCCAAAACAGATTGATAATATAAATTTTGCATCTAAATTTTTAAGCTATATAGATAGATACGGCATCGATCCATCTTGTGTAGATGTTGAGATCACTGAGGCTAGTCTTGTCAATGCTGAAGAGATGATGCAAAGTGCGTTATCCGAGCTTTCTAATAGAGGAATTTGCATATCCATAGATGATTTTGGTACCGGTTTTTCATCGATGAATTACATCAAAAAATATCCTATGAGTCGCCTAAAGATCGCTAAAGAGCTGATAGATAATATTGCTAAAAATGATATAGATAAAGACGTGGTAAAAAGTGTTATAGCTTTGGCTAAAAATGTGGAGCTAAAGACTATTGCTGAAGGTGTCGAAGATGAAACCCAGCTTGAAATTTTAAGAGAGCTTGGATGCGATGAGGTGCAAGGGTATCTTTGGGGCAAGCCAATGAGTGCAGAGGATTTTGAAAAGCTTATAATAAGTGCTATTTAAGCACGCTCTTTGCGCTAAAATTTTCAAATTTCAAAATATCTTTATAGCAAAGTTTGGCCAGCTCATTTATCATTTTTGAGCTAACTTCATCTTTTGGGATTATTAGATGAATCTTTTCTTCTAAAAAAATGATAAAGATATTTTTTAGCTCATAAATTTCACTAACTTTATTTAGGTCAAATTTTTCATTTTCTTTGGGTTCGTTTTCATAATAAGCCAGAAATTTCTCATTTACTTCAAAATTCATTTGCTTTTGAACATCTGAAATTTCAATTCTCTTTAATGCAGCTATGCGACTTCTTTTTAAAAAAATAGGATAAAAAATGATCCAAAATATAGCAAAAACAGCCCCAATAACAGTAAAAATTTTACTTTTTAATAGCATATCTACAACAAAACCAGCTATGATGGCTTCAGTAAATATCATAAAAGTGTTTATAAAATACTGCTTTCTTGCTGCCTTTGAGAAAAATAAGATAAAAGATTTATAATCTATTAAATTTTGTCCATTTATGACGATACTACACTTCATAAGATACCTTTGTGAATTTTAAAATTTTTGGGAAATTATAACCAAAAGCAAAGTCAATTTTTGTATAATTTGGACTATTTCTTAGGAGAGGGACACTATTTTTTTAATATCAAAATCATCTATAACTGGCATGCGAAAATGGATCTTAGTTGCAGTTGTAGCGCTATTCGTATTTGCACTATTAGCATCTTTACTTGACTATAATCTAATTGGAAAAATATCTATTTTGCTTAGTTTTTTTATAGTAACTTTTGGCATTTATACTTCAATGGATAAAGTAAAAACCAAAATAACGCATTGGCTTGCAATATGTTTTGGTGTTTTTTTATGGTCTATTTGCGATGCATTAATGGTGTTAAATCAAGATGTGCTATTGCGGGCTCATAGTTCTTATGCGTATCTTGATGTGTTTTTTATGTTGCCGATGATATCTATTTTAGCTGGCGTTAGTATATTTTTGTATTCAAAATTTGCAGCCAGCCAAGAAAAGCTAGCCATCATTATGGATAGCATAAGTGTCTTTTTTTTAATAGCAATGTTAATATATGGTATTTTTGATGAAGTAGATATCTTATCGATGATAAATAATAGATCAAATATCGTTTTTCTCTCTATTGTAGCCATAAATTTTCTTATACTTTTTATTACTTTAAGTGAGATTTTTACAAGTAGTTTGCTTCATATAAGAATTAGCGGCTTTTACCTTATATCGGCTAGCATTTTATTTACAATGCTAAATTTATTTATTTTCTATAGTCAGATCTCAAATGTAAATTTTGGCCATAAAATAGATTTTTTATATATCGTTCCTTTCTTCTTCTTGATGATAGGGGCTTTTCATTTAAAAGCTAAAAATGAGTATGTTACAAATACCGATAAAGATATCTCAATAGGATCAAAATGGCTACCAATAATAATAGTTTTACCTTTGCTATTACAAGAAGATCTAACATCTTTTAGTGCGCTCATCTCACTTTTTGTTTTAGTTGTAAATGCTATTGTTAATTACTATGTTAAAAGCTCTATTGCAAGTAGAAAAATATTAGATTATGAGAGAAATCTTCATAGAGAGATGGAAAAGTCGATGCATGAGCGAACTAATGAACTTATGCTCGCAAATTTAAGACTTCAAGATATGTCTGAGAAGGACTATTTGACAGATCTTGGCAATAGAAATTTTATAGTAAATGAGCTTGAAAGAATGTGTAAAAGCATCTCTGAAGATGAGGAAATCGCAGTTTATTATATAAATTTAAGCCGTTTTAAAAGCATAAATACATCTTATGGGCATGAAATAGGCGATAGAATTTTAAAGCTAGTTGCAAAAAGGATACTTGAAGTTTGCAATAGACAAGAAGCCATAGCAAGGATTAGTGCGGACGAATTTATCGTACTAGCAAAAATGGAGATAAATAGTCATACAAAACGCTTAAATCTTGGTATTGCCTTAAAAGACGCTATTGAAAAACCAATTCAAATAGATAGATATCACTTTGGACTTAAGTGCATAATAGGCATAGACGTAGCAACAAAAAATAGCACGGCAAATCCAAGAAATATTATAAAAAATGCAGATATGGCAATGTATTACGCCAAGAAAAATCCAGCTTTAAATCCTATGGTTTATAGCGATAAAATTAGCAATGAAATGCACCTAAGCTCAAGCATCGAGATCGCGCTTAAAAAAGCTAATTTGCAAGAAGACCTTCATGTATATTTTCAACCAATATTTGATCTAAAAATCGAAAAAATGATCTACGCGGAGGTTTTTTTATATTGGAAATCAGAAAAATTTAGCTTGATGGAAGCAAGCAAATTTATGAAAGAGGTAAATGTAAATAGCGATATTTTAAACGATATTTGCTCGCTTTTAGTTTCAAAGACCATAGAGTATGTAGATAGATGGCAAAAAGAAAAACTCTTGATACCAAAAATAAGTATAAATGTTGCACAGATTCAAAGTAAATCAGAAAAATTTGTTTCAGATTTTATTTCTAGCTTACGCTCGCATCATATAAATCCAGAGCTTTTTGAAATAGAATTTGGCGAAGAAATATGGACAAATAATTCTAAAACGCTCGATAAAATTTTTTCTATTCTTAAAGAAAATAATATAGACGTTTGCATAGATAATTTTGGCTCTGGATATACTTCATTTATTTATATTAGAAAATACGGTGTTAAGCGTATAAAAATAGCAAGTGAATTTGTTGCTCAAGCATCAAATAGCAAAATAGATGCACAAATCGTATCTGCAATTATCGATTTAGCAAAGGCAATGAAGATAAAAGTTGGTGCAAAAGGCATAGAAAAAGAAGAAGATATTCGTTTCTTAAAAGAGCTTGATTGTAATGAAGTGCAAGGACTTTTCTTATCTCGTCCTATGAGTGCAGAAGAATTTGAAGACCTTGTAAGACAAGATCCTCAAATGATAGCTAAAGCTTAAATTTCAGCCTTTATCTCTTCGTTTGATTTTACGACCATGCCTGAGCCATGGATCACGCTTGGAACACAACTGGTGCAGATATCAACTTCTTCGCCATTTTTATGAGCGTGGATAAAAACTGCATTTGTATCATCACTGCTTTTTAGTCCGCAAACATTGCAAACCACTAGATCTTTTTCTCTCATTTTTTCTCCTTTGAAATTTTTGCCTATTTTAGCTCCTAAATTTTATACATAAAATGATTTAAGTCAAGCTTGCCTCGTGGCATTTAATAATTTTTTGTTATAATCCTTTAAAATTTTAAAAGGCCTAAAATGAATGAAAGAACGATTATTTTAGAGATGTTAAAGATGCAGCAAAGCCTAAATGATGAGACAAATGGGCTTGGCTGGGAAAATGGTTATACTAATAAAAATAAACTAATCAGCTGGAGGCGCTGCATATATATGGAGTGCGCTGAGCTAATCGATAGCTTTGCATGGAAACATTGGAAGAGCATCGATGCAAAGACTGATGAGCAAAATTTGCGCATAGAAGTTGTTGATATTTGGCACTTTATTATGAGCCTGGCTTTGCAAATTTATAAATCAAAACAGCTTGGAGATATAGAAACTTTAGCTGATGATATTTGCCAATCAAGCGGATTTAGTGAGTTTTGCAAAGAGCCATTAAGGATCGAAGACGAGAGCATTTATGAGATAATGAATGATGTTGAAATGCTCATACATGAGTGCAGCGGGTTTGACTACGATATATTTGATATTTTAAAAATTTACTTCTCTATGTCTTTAAAATGTGGCGTAAATTTATACTCACTTTATGAGTGCTACATCGCCAAAAATGTACTAAATCGCTTCCGTCAAAATAATGGCTACAAAGAAGGTAGCTATAAGAAAAATTGGAACGGACGCGAAGATAACGAAGTGATGAGTGAAATTTTGTCAAATGGCGTTAGCAAGATTGATGAAATTTATGCCGCACTTGAGCACGAGTATAAAAAGGTGAAATGATAAATCTTCTTCGCCTTGGCTTTAAAGACTTTTTTACTGCCAAATTTATCACGCTATCTATCTTGCCACTTTTTCTTAGTATCGTTAGCCTTGCGTGGCTCACGATCTGGGGTGGTGGCGAGATCTTTGACCTATTAAGCGAGGGGGCAAGAAGTGGCAATTATGCCTTTATTGATACAAACTCAACGCTCTCTTCATATGCTGTTAAAATTTTAAGCTTTAGTGCCACAAAATGGATCATAAGTATACTTTTTTACGTTTTAGCACCTTTTTAACGATAATTATCAGCATAATAATCGCCCTAATCGTAGCCAGCTTTTTAACTCCAGTCGTAGCCAAAGAGATAAACAAAAGGCACTACAACTACGTGCTTAAAAGCGAGGTTAGCACGGCTAGAGTGCTAAAGGTGATGATGATTGAGATCATGAAATTTCTTGGGATATTGCTCGTTTGCCTACCGCTTTTATTTGTACCAGTATTAAATTTTTTCATCATAAATGTGCCGTTTTTTTATATCTATTACAAACTTTTACTGATAGACGTTGGCTCAAACACTCTTGATAGTGATAAATTTGAGCTAGCACTGCTTGAAGGTGGCGGGATAAAATTTATAGCTTTTACGCTTTTGTTTTATCTTGTCTCGCTTGTGCCGCTTGTGGGACTATTTTTTCAGCTTTATTTCGTGATAGTCTTGTCACACCTCTTTTTTGAGAAAGAAGCACTTATAAAAATTTAGAGCCAGAAGGCCCTAAATTTAAGCGTAGTAAGATACTTTGTTGCTCTCATCAAGCAATGTATCAAATAGCCTTTTTGTCGCACTTAGTAGATTTTTATTTGCGTCATTTTTAGCTAGAAGCTCGTCAAACATCTTTAGCATATTGTCATTTATGAAATTTTTATGATCCAGATCTTTTGCGTCAGGAAGCATCTGCTTGATCTTGTTTGAAAGCTCGCTTATGCTTTGGCTACTACCTGCGATCTTGTCGCCCTCTTTGACATTTTTCATAAACTCATCAACCTGTGGGCGAATTTGCTTCATCGCCTCTTCAATCTCTTTCATATCTTGCTCGTCTATGCCGTTGCCTTTATAGGCAAACTCATAGCCGTATTCGTGCGTAAGGGTTAGGCTTCTTTGGCTTGAAGTGCCATTTTTTTGGCTAGAAAACTCCAAACTTTTGTTGTCATACATAGAAAAGCTTATCTCATCGCCTGAGCTAGTCTTCATCGAAAAGCTCATGTTGTTGTAGCTTCCTTGAGAGTAAAAATTTGTTTGCATTTTTAAATCCTTTTGAGGCTAAATCGGCAAATTTTTAATTTCATAAAGCAAAATTTTGTAAAATGCGTCAAAAAAGGACGGGCGATGTGTTGTTTTGGGACTAGGATCTTTTTGCTTATGCTTATCACTGTTTTAAGCTTTGGCTTTGCTAGGCTCTACCCAGTTTTACCAGTCGTTGGCTACTACTTGATACTTGCAAATTTGCTCTCGATTTTAATGTTTTCACTATTTTTTAAAGGGCTTTTGCCAAGCTTTGTAAAGGTTAATGCGATTCACTATTTTTCGCTAATTGGTGGCTTTTTAGGAGCATTTTTAATGATGCTTGTTTTTAAAAAAGTAGCAAAAGATAAATTTACTTTAGTAGAGCTTATTATTTTTACACTTTGGGTGCTAATAATCGCTATAGTTATCTTTAAATTTCAAGTCATTCTTGACATTTTTAGAGGAATTTAGATGGATGAGAGAATAGTTAAATTTTTTAAAAAGATGCATCTCGCAAGTGTCTGCGCCATTGATGACGAGGGTCAGCCTTACGCTTTTAGCGCATTTTACGCCTTTGATGAGCTAAGCTTTTGCCTTTTGTTAGCTAGCTCTGATGAGAGCTCACATGTTAAATTTTTAAAAAACTCAAAGCTTGTTGCTGGCACGGTCGCTCTTGATACAAAGATCGTTGGTAAGATAGAGGGCGTACAGTTTCAAGGAGTGATGAGAGAGGCTAGCGCAAGTGAGCGAGAAATTTACTTTAAAAGGTTTTTTTATGCAAAAGCAATGGATCCAAAGATTTGGTGCATAAATCTTGAAAAACTAAAATTTACGAGTAATGTCCTTGGTTTTGGCAAAAAGATAAGGTGGGAAAGAAACGATAAAATTTAGACGTTAAGCTTATATAAGCTACAATCATTGAAAAATTAGAAAAAATAAGGAGAATTTATGAAATTTAGCGGGAAAAATGTACTAATAACAGGTGCAAGCAGAGGTATAGGCGCACAGATCGCAAAGACGCTTGCAAATATGGGCTTAAAAGTGTGGATAAACTACCGCTCAAAGCCTGAGATAGCAGACGCTTTGCAGGCTGAGATCGAGCAAAATGGCGGCAAGGCTGCAGTGATAAAATTTGACGCAACTGACGAAGATGAGTTTATAAAAGGTATAAATTTGATAGTTGATAGCGATGGTGAGTTAAGCTACCTCGTAAACAACGCTGGCATCACAAACGACAAGTTAGCACTTCGCATGAAAACAAGCGAATTTACAGATGTGATAAATGCAAATTTAACTTCAGCCTTCATCGGATGTAGAGAGGCTTTAAAGGTTATGAGTAAAAAACGTTTCGGAGCGGTCGTAAACGTCGCATCTATCGTTGGTGAGATGGGGAATGCCGGCCAGGTAAACTACTCAGCAAGCAAGGGCGGACTAATCGCCATGAGCAAGAGCTTTGCAAAAGAGGGTGCAAGTAGAAATATCCGCTTTAATAGCGTAACCCCAGGCTTTATCGAGACTGATATGACGCATGGGCTAAGCGATGAGGTGAAGAAAACTTATAGCGATAATATCCCGTTAAAACGCTTTGGCAGCGCTAGCGAGGTGGCTGAGGCTGTGGCATTTTTACTAAGTGATCACGCGAGCTACGTAACTGGCGAGACGCTTAAAATAAACGGCGGACTTTATATGTAGGTAAATTTCAGACAAGTTTTGAAATTTAAAATAAATAAAAGCGTAAATATTATAAGATAACAGACATTTTTTATAAGGAGACCTTAAAATGGCAGTATTTGAAGACGTAAGAGACGTAGTTGTAGAGCAACTAAGTGTAGATCCACAAGCAGTAAAATTAGAGTCTAAAATCATTGAGGATTTAGGCGCTGATTCACTTGACGTTGTAGAGCTAGTTATGGCTTTAGAAGAGAAATTTGAAGTAGAAATTCCTGATAGCGAAGCAGAGAAATTAATAAGCATTCAAGACGTTGTAAATTATATAGAAAAGCTAGGTAAATAATTAAAATTTACACAGTTTGATTTAAGGAGATGTATTGAAACGAGTCGTTGTAACTGGTATAGGCATGATAAACGCACTTGGCCTTGACAAAGAGAGTTCTTTTAAGGCTATTTGCGAGGGTAAAACAGGTGTGAAAGAGATCACAAGCTTTGATGTAAGTGACTTTCCTGTTAAAATTGCTGCCGAGATAACTGATTTTGATCCGAATAGCATTTTAGACGGCAAAGAGGTGAAAAAAGTAGATCGTTTCATACAGCTTGGCATAAAAGCATCTAATGAAGCTATGGCTGATGCAAATTTTAAAGAGTTTGATGCTCATAAATTTGGCGTTAGCTCGGCAGCTGGCATAGGTGGTTTGCCAAATATTGAGAAAAATTCAATTACATACTTTGAAAAAGGCGTAAAGAGAATTTCTCCATTTTTTATTCCATCAGCACTTGTAAATATGCTAGGTGGCATAGTTTCTATAAATCACGGACTTAAGGGTCCAAATTTGTCTAGTGTAACAGCATGTGCAGCAAGCACTCATGCGATATCGCAAGCTGCAAAATGTATAATGATCGGTCAAGCTACAAATATGCTAGTTATCGGCGCTGAGTCTACTATCTGTGGCGTTGGCATAGGTGGCTTTGCAGCGATGAAAGCGCTATCAACAAGAAACGATGAACCAAGTAAGGCGTCGAGGCCATTTGACGCAAATCGCGATGGTTTTGTAATGGGTGAAGGAGCTGGTGCACTTGTGCTTGAAGAGTATGAATCAGCTGTTGCAAGAGGTGCTAAAATTTATGCTGAAGTAGTTGGATTTGGCGAGAGTGGAGATGCACACCATATCACATCACCAACACTTGAAGGCCCATTAAGTGCAATGAAACAAGCACTTGATATGGCAAAAGGTGTAAAGATAGACTATGTCAATGCACATGGTACTTCAACACCTGTAAATGACAAGAATGAAACTGCGGCGTTAAAAGCAGTTTTTGGTGATAAATGTCCACCAGTTAGCTCAACAAAAGGTCAAACTGGACACTGCCTAGGCGGTGCTGGTGCGATCGAAGCTGTCATATCTATAATGGCAATGAGAGATGGCATCATCCCTCCAACGATAAACTACGAAACGCCAGATCCAGAGTGCGATCTAGACTACGTTCCAAATAAAGCTAGAAAAGCTGATATAAAAGCTGTTATGAGCAACTCATTTGGCTTTGGTGGCACGAATGGCGTCGTGATATTTAAAAAGTTGGATTAAGATGTCAAATTATTTAGATTTTGAAAAAAGCATAAAGCAAATTGATGAAGATATAGCAAATGCTAAGATCAGAGGCGATGAACATGCTGTTGAAATTTTAAATAAGAATTTATCCAAAGAGATATCAAAAGTATATAAAAATTTAAACGAATATCAACGTTTGCAACTTGCTCGTCATCCAGATAGACCATATTCTATTGATTATATTAATGCACTTTTGATTGATGGATATGAGATTCATGGAGATAGAGCATTTAGAGATGATCCAGCGATAGTTTGTTACATCGGCTATATTGGAGGTAAAAAGACTGTCGTTATAGGCGAGCAAAAAGGCCGTGGCACTAAAAATAAATTAAGAAGAAATTTTGGTATGCCTCATCCTGAGGGTTATCGCAAAGCTCTTAGAGTTGCAAAAATGGCTGAGAAATTTAATCTACCTATTTTATTTCTCATAGACACTCCAGGCGCATATCCAGGTGTTGGAGCTGAAGAGCGAGGACAAAGTGAAGCTATAGCTAGAAATTTATTTGAGTTTGCAAATTTAAAAACTCCAATAATTGCTGTTGTTATCGGCGAAGGTGGAAGCGGTGGCGCTTTAGCTATTGGTGTGGCTGATAGACTTGCCATGATGAAAAATTCTGTGTTTTCGGTTATTTCGCCAGAAGGCTGTGCGGCAATACTTTGGAATGACCCAGCTAAACAAGAACAAGCTACAAAATCTATGAAAATAACAGCTGATGATTTAAAAAGTCTATCACTGATTGATGCTGTTATAGATGAGCCGATAAATGGAGCCCATAGAGATAAAGATGGTGCTGCAAAAGCACTTGCAAATTATTTTATCTCAGAATTAGCTGAGCTTGAAAAGCTTGATATAAAAGATCTTGTAGCAAAAAGAATAGAAAAAATTCTATCTATCGGAGCATTTGAAGAATAAATTTATAGTCACAACAATTTTATAAAAATATTTATTAAATTTGTTTGTGGTACCATCTACTAAAAATACTAAAAATATTTAAAATCAATATAAATTTAATCGCTTTAACTGCCATAATTTTTACACTGGCTTTTATATCTTTAAGATTTAAACACTAAAATTATTAATATCAAATCCACATAAAGAATATTAATGAATAAATTTCAAGAAAAATATATCACTCTTTCAAAAGAATATTATAAAAATAATGGCAATGCTTCTAGTATTGAGGCACTCTATCAGTTTAAAGAAGAGTTGGAAAATTGTGATGACATTCACGCAAAGTATGTTCTAGTCGATGTTTATCAGCTTTTATCTATGAGAAAGAGTGCTTACGACTTACTTTTAAAAATACATGATAAAAGTGATAAAAAGCAGCTAAAGACACTTGGCTATCTAGTGCAATTCATTGACGAGAATGATAGATGGGCACTACCTCGCCCAAAAAGTAGAGATCAAATTTTAGCTCAAAAAGACAAAGCCATCACGTTACCAAAATTTATCTACCATCCTAATCCTTTAAGAACCGGTGTATTTAAAGATGATATGAACATAGTGTGTGAGTGTTGTGGCAAAGATACTGAAGTTTATTATAGCGGTAGCATTTATTGCGAGCAAGATATTTCGTATCTTTGTCCTACTTGTATTTCTAGCGGCAAGGCTGCCAAGAAATTTGATGCTACATTTGTACAAGATGCTGACAAACTAAATACAAGTGATGCTAAAAAGGATGATGAACTTTTTAGAAGAATCCCGGGCTACGAGAGCTGGCAGGGTGAGCATTGGATAGTTTGTTGTGATGATTATTGCGAATTTTTAGGTGACGTTGGTACAAGAGAGCTTGAAGAAAATGGTATAGCAGACGAGGTCTTTGAGGACTACGCAAAAAGAGCCGAATACGACGATAAAATGCTACGCGAACATCTTGTTAAAGCTGGCGATATTGCTGGATATTTGTTTCGTTGTTTGCATTGTAAGAAGTATCATATATACGTTGATGCTTGTTAAAGAGGAAAATATGGATATTGCAAAAATTTCTAAAGGTTGTAAAGAACGTGGGCTGGATGAACTTTTTAAACTTTTATCGCCACTAGCAAGAAATGCCATAAGGATAGATGTGCAAGCTAAAAATGACGATGATATCGCCGTTGGAGCGTCTAAATTTGGCGGCTCGCCAGATCTGCCAGATAGTTTAGCATGGCCGTCAAATGAAAATGGCGCGCTTAGCTTTGTGGTACAGATAAATTTTACTGAAGCTAGCAAATTTGACATTGACTCACTACTGCCAAAAAGTGGAATGCTCTATCTCTTTTATGATAGAAATTTGCGTGTTTGGGGCTATGATCCTACCGATAAAAATGGCTTTGCAGTGATCTTTTCTGATGTAAATGATGAGTCACTTTCTCGCAGGAGAGCGGAGAGCTTAGAGGGAGAAAATTCTATATTTAATGCACGCTTGCTTAGCTTTAAAAATGAGATAAATTTGCCAAATTTACAAAGCTCAATTGTGCCATTTAGTAAAATTAGTGAGGCTGAGTGGGAGGCCTATCATGAGGTTATTGAGCCAAGCTGGCAGGCTAAAGAAAATAAGCTCCTTGGACACTCTGATAATGTCCAAGATGGCATGGAGCTAGAGTGTGAGCTGGTTGCAAATGGACTTAGTTGTGGTGATGGTAGCGCTTATCACCACCCAAGAATAGCGGAATTTGAGAAAAATTCTGCCCAGTGGCAACTGCTTTTACAGATAGATAGTGATGATGAGGGCGACATGGACTGGGACGGAGAGGGCAGAGTTTATCTGTGGATAAAGAAGGATGATCTTTTGGCGCGCGATTTTAGCAAGACGTGGCTAATTTTGCAAACGAGTTAATTACAAAAATTTATTAAGATCGCTTGTATTTTTGTATCATTGGCAGTCCTTTTAAAGGGATTTATGCCTAAAATTTCATCACGCAGGCACTTTCTTGCTACGACTGCTTTGCTTGCAGCAAGTGCCATTTTGCCTACTTTTGCTCACACATCGCCCACAAAAGGTCAAAACCAAACAAATTTAAAAAAGATGATTAAAAATATCGTTTTAGCTCATGGCGCGTTTGCCGATGGTTCTTGCTACGCTGAGGTGATCCGCCACTTGCAAGAAGCTGGCATTAACGCCGTTGCCGTGCAAAACCCGCCAACTCCACTTGTAGCAGACGCTTAGAGGCTTAAGCGCACACTTTAGAGGGCTCAGGGCAAGAGTCTGCTAGTTGGGCACTCACGAAAAGGTCGCTGCTCTTGTTTATTTCTCAGCCACCCTGCCCGATAATATCGAGTGCGCTGCTGAGGCGCTTGAGCGGCAAAATGCGCCGATGAAAGGTCTTAGTCCAGATGCAAATGGCAAGATATTTTTGCCAGCTGAGGCGTTTGCGGATGTGATGGCAAATGACCTGCCAGCAAAGCAAAGCCGCGCTTTAGCAGCGCTTCAAACGCCTATAAATGCAGCTACATTTAGCGATAAGATAGGCACGGCTGCTTGGCATGAAAAGCCATCTTTTTATCTTTTAACTAAAAACGACCACGCCTTGGCGTATGAGGTGCAGCAGCGTTTTGCAAAGCAGATAAATGCAAAAACAAAAGAGTTGGCAAGTTGGCTCATTGAGATTGCAAATTTGATTTAAATTTATAAAACGAGCCACTTTAAATGAGTGGCTTGAGGTTAAATTTTATTAGTGTTTTTTACTCATCAAAGCTTTAAAATTTTAAATAATTAAGCCCATCAATGCCCAAATTTAGGCAAAATGTATTATGGCTAAAGGCTAAATTTGGCCGCCACTTTAAGATTTGTCTATCTTTTGCAGTTCGTCCGCTTTTTTGATCAAATTTTTGTATTCGTCCTCGCTTAAATGCTCCAGCCATGTTACGTTTTGCCGTCCTTTTCAAAGGTCACTGCGATGTGCTCGCCATCTTTTTGCACTCCGGCTCCGTGCCAGTGCTTGAGGTTAGGCAGGCAGAGCACTACGTCGCCAGCACTAGCTATTTGCAAGATGCCGTCTGCTGTGCCAGTGTAAATTTTGCCCTTTGTTACGATCAAATTTTGCCCTGCGGGATGTGTGTACCACGCCGTGCGAACTACGCGCGGAAAATGCACTAACGCTGCTCCTGCGTTTGCATAAGGTGTCGCGCCAAAAAGTAGCGTGACTTTTGGCAGACCGCCTGCAAAAATTTTATCGCTCACCTTGTCGTAGGTGGCAGTTATCTTTTTTAACTAAAATTTAAGCGTTTTAATTTTATTGATCAAGATTTTCAAGCATCCTAAAATTTATATTATTTTACTAGCTCAATCTTGATCTGCCCGTTTTTTGCGACCAAGCTCGCGTCGCCCTCGATCATGCCTAAGCGCACGATACCTTCGTAGTAAGGCTGGTAGCCGCAGTAGATGACAAAGTTATTCCACGGAGCAAAGTACGAGATTTCGCCTTTTTTGCCGTCGCTGCCGCTCGGAGCGCCTCTTGTATCAAGCGGTTTTGGCAGCTTAGCGACCTTTTCGTGTCCGCCGTAGTCCCATAAATTTAGCGTTAGCGGCAGCTGTGCAGCAAAGCTTCTTGCTGCTGCCGTATCATCTAGGATAGCCGTCGCTTCGCCGTTAGAGCTCTTTAGGACTATCTTTAAATTTTGCATTTTCTCTCCTGCTGCTAAATTTAACCCAGCAAAAAGCATAAAGACGGCTAAAATTTTTCTCATTTTTACTCGCTTTAAATTTATTTTGCCAGTTCAAGGATTTGGACGATATTTTTCTTTGGATAGAGCTCTTGCATCGCCCACGCCTTTGCGTTTTCAAAAGCTACATCAGCGATCTCGTTAATAAGCGACTCGCTATCTATCTTTAGCTGCGATAGTCTTGTTGGAGTGCCTATTTTGTCAAACCACGCTTTTAGCGCCTCTATGCCCTCATCTGCGGTTTTAAGCCCAAAAATTTCCCTCGCAAAACGCTCAAATACGCCTAAATTTCTATCCTTATACCACCTCATCCATGCAGGCATCACTACGCTAAGCCCCACTCCGTGCGCGCAGTACGTTACTGCACTCATCGCATGCTCGATCATGTGATTTGGATACTCAATGCCTGAAGTACCGACCATGGTTATGCCATTTAGCGCCATCGTCGCAGCCCAGGCAAACTCAGCTCTAGCGTCGTAGTCATCAGGGTTTGCGAGTAAAATTTCGGTCGTACGGATGATGGTTTTGATGTTTGCTTCTACCTGCATTCTGGCGATTAGCGGATAGTTTGTAGCCGTGAAATAGCCCTCGATGCTGTGCGCGATAACGTCGCTTGCGCTATAAACTAGATAGTCGCGGCTGACGGTGGCTTGTAGCTGCGGGTTTATGACGGACACTTTTGGGAAAAGGCACGGCGCGCCAGATGAAGCTTTAATTTAGCCGCTTCGTTGGTCACGACGCCGTTTTGATTCATCTCAGAGCCAGTTGCCGCTAGCGTGATGATGTCAAATACCATGAGCGACTCGGCCGGATTTTTACCTACGAAAAAGTCCCACACGTCGCCATCGTATTTAGCTCCGGCAGCGACTGCCTTTGCAGAGTCTAGCACCGAGCCGCCGCCAACAGCTAGCACGCTATCGACGCCAAATTCACGGGCTATTTTGATCGCTTCATTTACTTTGCTTAGCACCGGGTTTGACTTTACGCCGCCAAGCTCAGTAAATTCGATGCCGTTTGCTTTTAGACTATCGGTAGCTACGCCAAGCAGTCCGCTCTTTCTTACGCGCTCGCTGCCGTATAGCACAAGGGCTTTTTTAACTCCAAATTCTCTCATGTACTCGCCGATATGAGCCTCTTTGCCTTTACCAAATTCTATTCTTACCGGGTTATAAAATGTAAAATTTTCCATTGTTTTCCTTTTTAAATTTCCCCCGCAATGTGCATGGGCAGCGATTTATTTCAAATTTGCTTTGAAAAATTCCTCAAATTTATCATATGGGATCTTGTTATTTTTATTGTCATATAGGTCTGTATGTACGGTGCCAGGGACGATAACTAGCTCTTTATTTTTAGTGCCAAGAGATTTAAAAGCATCCTCGCTAAAGTATCTTGAGTGCGCCTTTTCGCCGGCTACGATAAGAGTTGGAGTTCTCATCTCGCTTGCGTAGGCAAGGATTGGCATATTTATAAACGAGATAGGGTTTGTAACGATCCAGCCGCTCTCTCCGCTGTTTGAATTTACAGAGCGTTTGTGATAACCGCGTGGCGTGCGGTAATAGTCTGCATACTGAGCGATAAACTGTGGCGTGCTTGCGTCTATCTTTTTTGGATCAACATTTACCGCACCCGTATATGTCGGTTTGCCATTTTTAGCATCGAGCCAGCGTTGCTCGGCTAGCTTCTTTTTAGTTTTATATCTCTCATAGGCGCCCACGCTATCGTTGTAGTCTTTTGCCATCACTCGCGTCATATCATACATCGTGCTGGTCGCAACCGCCTTTATGCGAGGATCGGCAAGAGCTGCATTTAGAGCAAAACCACCCCAACCACATATACCTAAAATGCCAATCTTTTCGCGGTCTATATTGCTCTGGGTGCCTAGAAAATCCACCGCCGCACTAAAATCATCAGTGTTTATCTCTGGGCTTGCTAAATTTCTTGGCTCGCCGCCGCTCTCTCCGGTGTAGTTTGGATAAAAGGCAAGCGTGATAAAGCCGCGCTCGGCTAAAGTTTGGGCGTAAAGGCCGCTTGATTACTCTTTGACTGCGCCAAAAGGTCCGCTAACTGCGATAGCAGCAGCTTTGCCGTGTAAATTTTTAGGCGTGTAAAGATCGCCAGCTATCTCCACACCGTAACGATTTTTAAATTTAACTTTACTTGTGATCTACCTTATCGCTTTTGGCGAAAATTTTATCCCACTCACTCACCATCGATACCGCTTCTAGCGGTGATTTTGCTACGTTTGTGCTTGCCATAGCATTGCCTTCTAAAATAAAACTTGACGCTACAAGCGTCGCCGCAAATTTCTTAAGATTCACCTCTTCTCCTTTAAATTTTTGATATTTTGGCGAGCTTTGGATTTTCCTTGTCCCACATACCGTTTTGTTGGGGTGCATTATATCTGTATTTTAAATTTTACGTTAGAACGATTCTGTAAATTTCATACCTAATCCTACAAATTTTCTAAAAAATGTATAATCTTGCAAAATTTGGCTTAAAGGCGCAAAAATGGCTGATGTAAATTTACTAAAAGAGCAGACAAAAGAGTTTTTATTAGATAGATGTGGCATAAATTGTCTAGAGCAAAGCGGCATTAGCTCGCTTGATTTTATCAGCGCAGTTTATGAGCCGTCATTGTGCATAATACTGCAAGGAGCAAAGGCGATCGGCTTTGGCGATGAGATGTATGGATATGACGAGCGAACCTACGCGCTAGCATATACTCATATGCCCTTAAATGTAAGCTTAAAGGAGGCTTCAAAAGAGAAGCCCTACATCTCGCTTCGCATTAAATTTAGCCTTGATGAGGTCTATGAAGTGCTAAAAGGCGTGGATGTAAAAGAGCAGAGCCTACAAAAAAGCGAAAAAGTCATATTTTTTGGCGAGCTAACGGATGAGATATTGGAGCCTGTTTTGAGGTTTGTTTGGCTGCTAGAAAAGCCAAAAGAGAAGGTCAAATTTCTCTCAGACCTTGCTAAAAAAAAGAGATACTTTACACGCTCGTAACAAACGATAAAAGCGGCTATTTTTTAAGTAAATTTGCAATGCAAGGCAGCGTCTCAAATAAAATTTCAAAAGCCGCGGCAAAGATAAAAAACGAGTTTTCGCAAAAGCTAAGCGTGAAAGATGTCGCTAGAGAGTGCGATATGAGCGAGTCTTCGCTATATCATAACTTCAAAATCGTAACCTCGCTAAGCCCTATAGCTTTTCAAAAAAAGATCCGCCTAGAAGAGGCAAAAAATCTGCTCGCGACCAAAAAGATCGGAGTTGCGCAGGCAGCTTTTGATGTAGGATATGAGAGCGCGTCGCAGTTTAGCCGCGAGTACGCAAGGATGTTTGGCATGCCGCCTAAAGTTCATAGCGAGATTTTACGCTCTGGCGTGGCGTCGTAAATTTATTTTAGTGCTCTTAAATTTCACAAAAACTAGCAAATCTATCCATGCACCAAATTTAGGCAAATTTTAGTAAAATCCTTAAAAAATTTAAAGGCAAAATATGTTTAATGGCTTAATCAGGGAGCTTGCCGAGGTCATTAGCTACTCGCAAAATGTTTTACGGCTAAAGGCTAAATTTCGCCCAAATTTAGGCGACAGCATCGCAGTAAATGGCGCTTGCCTAAGCGTCACCAAACTATATGATGATGGCTTTAGCGTGGAGCTAAGCGCAGAAAGCAGGGCAAATGTCGCGGTTGAAAATTTAAGTGGCAAGGTGCATATCGAGCCTGCGATGAAGCTTGGTAAGCGTGTGGATGGGCATTTGATGCAGGGACACATCGACTTTATCGGCGTGATCTCAGCTATAAAAAAGCATGAAAATGGAGTTGATTTTTACATCGACCTGCCAAAGGAGGCGATGGCTCTTATGGCAAACAAGGGCTCGGTGGGCGTCGAGGGCGTGAGTCTAACGATAAATGAAATTTTGCCAAAGGGTATAAGGCTAACAATCATACCAATCACATTTAAAGATAGTCTTTTTAGTACTTTTAAGGTCGGCAGGCGCGTAAATATCGAAAGTGATCTTTTGGCTAGATACGTAGCTAGGCAGCTTTTTTGCAAGCAAGATAGCACCCTTAGCTGGGACGATGTCGAGCGAATTTCTAGTCTTTACTAGGTGGATAAAATGCGTGAAAATTTAGAGATCGTCTTTGATAAAAATGGCGTATTAGCCGGCTTTACAAATAGATTTGGCGGTGTGAGTGAGGGAGCTTTTGAGAGCTTAAATTTAGCAGATCATGTTGGCGATGATCCGCTAAAGGTCGCACAAAATCGTGAAATTTTAGCAACGGCGCTTGGTATTATGCCTGTTAATTTAAAATTTATGAACCAAATCCACTCAAATAAAGTGGAAATTTTGCAAGATTTTAACAATACCCTACCTCCGTGTGATGGTGTGATAACATCATTAAAAGGCGTGGCGCTTTGTGTCTTAGTCGCTGACTGTGCACCTGTTTTGATAATAGATGAACATCTTGGTGTAGTCGCAGCTGTGCATGCGGGACGCGCAGGTGTTACTAGTAAAATTTGCACAAATGCGGTAAGACTAATGACGAGTGAGTTTGGTTGCTGCACTAGTAATTTACGCGTATTTATAGGCGCAAATATCAAAGTGCAAAACTACGAAGTAGGCAAGCTAGATCTTGGTGAATTTAACCGATACAAAAAAGATGGGAAATTTGATATAAACGCAGCTTTATTAGACGAATTTGCTAAGCTTGGAGTAGAGCAAATATCGCTAGATCCTCGTTGTACTTTTGAGAGAGATGAATTATTCTCATACCGCAAACAGAGTAGGACTGGGCGTTTTTGCGGATTTGTGATGAATAGAGCTACATCAATAAATACTAAAAAATAAAAGTAAATTTTTAGCTTCATTGCTTGCCTGTTAAAATTTGCCTGTTAAATTGTATTGAACGTTTTGATATTTAATTTGATCTAAAAAAATGGCTAAATATAATAATTTTTAGCTACAATCTGATATCAAATCTCAAAAAGAACAACAAGGAAAATCATGCAAATAGGTAAAATTTTGACTGCCATTATGTTAACAGGAGCCTTTTATATGGCGCAAGCACACATGTTTTGGGTAGATGGAGCTAATGATGAAAAGCTAGGAAAATTTATCGCAAACATGGGTTATAGCGACGATTTTCCAAAGCTAGAGCCTATTATGGCCGAACGCGTCCATCTTTTTGCGCCAATTACTGTAATAAGTAAAGATGGTAGCAAAAAGAAGCTTACACAAAGTGGTGAGAACTACCGCTATGAGGGCGAAAGATTAGACAAAGGCACATATATCTTACTAGCACAGCAAAATCCTATGTATTCGCTTAAAAAACGTAGTGATGGCAAGTGGCTAATAGACAAAACTAAGCTTGATCTAAAGGATCTAAGCGATATACAGATTTGCCGGCTGATGACGATAACATCTAAAAGAGTCTTAAATTTAGGTGAAACAAACGACTTCGTAACTAAACCTATTGGAGTTAAAATCGAGATCGCACCGCTACAAAACCCAGCGGATTTTAGAGTGGATAAGCCTTTTAAATTGCAGGTTTTTGCTGATGGAAAGCCGCTAGAGCGAGCCAAACTAACTGGTACTTTTGCTGGATTTTAGACCATAAGCACGCGTTTTATGGTGTGACTGATGAGCAAGGCATCACTGAAGTGTTAGCTCTAAGACCAGGATTTTGGGTATTTGAGGTGATTTATGAAAGACCTTATCCAGATGCTGCGAAGTGCGATAAAGAGACATTAAAAACGACGCTTAGTTTTGAGATAAAAGAATAAAAGTTTGATATAAATTTGAGTCCGAATTTATTATAAATTTTTTATAATCGCTTTGTAATTTTGAAAAGTAGAGAAAGAATGCCTTACGAAAACTTTAAATCAAAAAATCCTCTTGTGCTAAAAATCACTACAAATGCAAGAAAATTTGGCGTAGAAACGATTCAAAATGAGGAGTTTGTAAGCATTCTTTTAAATGTTAAGAAGCTTGAAATTTCATCCGAACAAAGGCAAGCATTGGCAGAAATTTTTGCTAAGTTAATAAAAATTGAAGAAGACTCACAATTAAGTAAATAAACTTTAGTTTAAATTCATATTACTTTAAGTATAATCCCCCTTTATTTCACACACGACAATCCTAAATTTGGTTGTGCAAAAGCATTAATGGTCGTGGAGGATAAAACTAAATTCAAGGCAAAATGCCTAAAACAAGGAGAAACTCATGGTAACTATGAGAGATTTATTAGAGTGTGGCGTACATTTTGGTCACCAAACACGCCGCTGGAACCCAAAGATGAAAAAATTTATCTTTGGCGAGAGAAAAGGTATCTATATTATAGATCTACAAAAGACTATCCGCTACTTCCGCTACACTTACAACATCGTTCGTGACGCAGCTGCTGAAGGTAAGTCAGTGCTATTTGTTGGTACTAAAAAACAAGCTATCGACGCTATCAAAGAGTACGCTGAAAAATGTGGAATGCCTTATGTAAATCACCGCTGGTTAGGTGGTATGATGACAAACTTTGGTACTATCCGTCAGTCTATCCGCAAACTAGAAGTTATCGAAACTATGGAAGAAGATGGTTCGATAAATTTACTAACTAAAAAAGAGGCTTTGATGCTTCGCCGCAAAAAAGAGAAGCTTATCGCAACTCTTGGCGGTATCCGCAATATGAAAAGTCTACCTGATATGATATTTGTCGTTGATACAGTTAAAGAAAAGATCGCTGTTCAAGAGGCTAACCGTTTAAAAATCCCAGTTGTAGCACCGATCGATACAAACTGCGATCCTGATGTTATTGACTATCCGATCCCAGGAAATGACGATGCTATCCGCTCTGTTCAGCTTTTCTGCCAAGAGATGGCTGAGGCGATCAACGAAGGTAAATCACTTCTTGAACAAGATGGTGGTGAGCAAGTTGCTGGCGAAGAAGTAAGCCAAGATGAGAAAGACGCAGTTGTAGCTGAGGCTATGAGTGAAGAAGACTTTGGCGAGGACGAAGAATAATGGAAATAACTGCACAAATGGTAAAAGAGCTCCGCGAATCAACCGGAGCTGGCATGATGGACTGCAAAAAGGCACTTGGCGAAGCAAATGGCGATATGGAAAAAGCCGTTGATATCCTTCGTGAAAAGGGTCTTGGTCAAGCTGCTAAAAAGGCTGACCGCCTTGCAAGCGAGGGCTTAGTAAGTGTTGAAGTTTGCTCAAAATGCAAAAAAGCAACTATTAGCGAGATCAACTCTGAAACTGACTTCGTTGCAAGAAATCCACAGTTTCAAACACTTGCAAAAGATGCAACAGCTCACATCCAATCAAGCGGCATAAAAACAGTTGAAGAGCTAAATGCGAGTACTTTAAATGGTGTTAAATTTGAAGATTACTTCAAAACTCAGATTGCAACTATCGGCGAAAACCTTGTAGTTCGCCGATTTGAGACTATTAGTGCTGATGATAAAGGTGTGGTAAATGGCTATGTTCACTCAAATGGTCGTGTTGGTGTGCTTATAGGTGCGGCTTGCGAAAGCATAGAAGTTGCAAATAAAGCAGCTGATTTTATAAGAAATTTATGTATGCATGCAGCTGCTATGAAGCCAAGCGTTATAAGCTATAAAGACCTTGATAAAGAGTTTGTTGAGAAAGAATTTATCGCACTTCGCGCTGAACTTGAAAAAGACAATGAAGAGCTAAAACGCCTAGGCAAGCCACTTCATCACATTCCTGAGTATGCTAGTCGCTGCCAAATAGGCGAGGCAGAGCTTGCAAAAGCTACAAAAGCGATCGAAGAAGAGCTAAAAGCTGAGGGCAAACCTGAGAAAATTTGGGACAAGATTATCCCTGGCAAGATCGAGAGATTTTATGCTGACAACACAGTGCTTGACCAACGCCTTACACTTTTAGGTCAGTTTTATGTAATGGACGATAAAAAGACTATCGAACAAGTTATCGAAGAGAAGAGCAAAGAGCTTGGCGGCAAGATCGAGATCGTAAAATACGTTCGTTTCGAGCTTGGTGAAGGCTTAGAGAAAAAAGTAGATGACTTTGCTGCAGAAGTTGCTGCTCAAATAGGCTAATGGAAATTTTAAGAGCGTCTAATCTAGGCTTTGCGTATGATTATACGCTCTTTAATAATATAAATTTAACTCTCAATCAAAAACAAAGCATTGCGATAACTGGCGTTAGTGGTTGTGGCAAATCAACATTTTTACACATACTTTCAACACTTTTAAAACCAAATTTTGGCGAGGTCATCTATCAAGATAAATCTATCTATGAGCTTTCTCAAAATGAGCTTTTAGCCATTAGAAGGCTTCATTTTGGCATTATTTTCCAGTCACACTATCTTTTTAAAGGATTTAGTGCTTATGAGAATATTGAGCTTGCTAGCATTTTATCTGGTGAAAAGATAGAAAAAAATGATCTTGAAGCGCTTAAAATTTCAAGCGTTATGAACCAAAAAGTTGGCGAACTAAGTGGCGGTCAGCAGCAGCGCGTTAGTATCACTAGAGTGCTTACTAAAAAGCCAAAGATCATCTTTGCAGACGAGCCAACGGGCAACCTTGACAAGCAAACTGCAAATGAGGTGATGCAAGTTTTATTTGACTATATAAATGAAAACAATGCCGCCCTTGTTCTAGTCACTCACGACAATGATTTAGCAGCAAAATGCGATAGCTCATACAAGCTTGAGAACAAAGAGCTTGTGCAAATTTCTTAAATTTTAAAAACTAAAATTTATTATTTTATCTTTAATATTTTTATAAATTTCTCCAATTTAGATTTATCTCTATCTTTATAATATAAATTTGTATTAAAAGCTTTATGCAAGAAGTAAAACTTTACCTAGCCAACCCATCAACTAGTTTTGTATTATTCTTATCAAGCTTTTTGTTTTAAAAATTCCTTTTCTTCTTTTGTAGGTTTATATTCATCTTTGAAGATTTTTTCTTAGCATCAATCTTTTGCTCTAGCATATTCTTCTCATAAATTTTATATGTTAGCTTTCTGTATTCAAGGTAATTTCTAAAGCTAGCGCTATGTCCTGCATCTATAGTTATAGCTTACATATTTTAGCCCTTTATCGCTGCTAAGAAGTTTTTTAGTGGACATGCATCTTTTGAGCTTGTGCTAATTTTATTGCTACCTATCATATTTGTATGATAGCTAGTGCAGCCATTATCACCGATCTCTTTAAATTTACTAGGATTATCGCCTTGATTTTGATGGCAATCAATACAATCAAAGCTTAGATATTCGTAATGAGGCCTTATCTTATGCTTAGCTCTTAGCTCGTCAGAAACTACTATCTTTGTAATATTTAGATCGCTCTTTGGTATGTCAGTACCAATCTATTAAGATAAATTAATATAAAAGTGTGTCAGTGACTACCAATGCATTATTCTAAAATAATTTATAAGTAAATAATCGGACTTTATATCGTTAGAGAAATTTTATACTTTATGATAATAGAGAAGGACTTTAAATTTCCTCTTTGATTTTTTTATAAAGCTCTAAAATCTCATCTTTTTTAATAATAAAACTATTTTTATTTGCTATTAGATAAGCTGTGCTTTGCATGATATCACCAGCGATCTTTAGTCCATTTTGTTTCATAGTTGAGCCAGTCTCGACCACATCAACTATCGCGTCGCTTAAGCCAACTAATGGTGCAAGTTCGATCGAGCCATAAAGCTTGATGATCTTTACAGCTACGGCTTGTTTTGTAAAATAATTTCTTGTTATATTTGGCATTTTTGTGGCTATTTTTAGCTCTGGCTGGTTTAGATCTAGTTCAGAGTTGTTTTTTATGCCAATGCAAACTTTACACTGTCCGATTTTTAAATCCAGTAGTCTTACAACGTTTGGCTTGTGCTCTTCAAGTACGTCAAGCCCCACTACACCAATATCAGCTGCACCTTCAGTGACGTAAGTTGGGATATCTTGGTTGCGAACCATTAAAAATCTAAAATTTCCTTCTTCAAGGATTAATTTTCTATCTTCAAATAAAAAACTTGAACCAAAAATTTTTCTAAAAATTTCTAGTGTTGCCTCGGCTATTCTTCCCTTTGGTAGTGCTACTGTTATCATATTATCATATCTTTCTTTTCAGTTATTAGCTTTTGCATGGCACGAAAAACTAGCATCTTATCGCAAATAGCATTTTTAAAAAATTTTGACAAAAAATCGCCATCTCCACCAGTAAAATAGACTTTTTTATCACCGGCTAGCTTATCTAGTAGAGTTATTATTGGTTTAATAATGCCATAACTCACGGCATCAGCTGTTTTTTGTGGTAGTGCATCTATGTCAATTTGTGAATTTATAGTAATATCAAGTCGTGGCGAGATACTTTTGTAGGCGTTTAGCATACTTGAAATGCCTGGCAAGATATATCCTCCAAGATGGATAGAATTTGCCATAATGTCAACTGTTATGGCGCTTCCAGCATCAATGATTACGCCATTATTTATAGAGTAACATGCTGCGATTCTATCTACTCCTAGACCCTGATATATCGTATCAATAGTAAAAAATGGTTCTAGATCCACAAACATCTTATTATCTTTTAAAATATTTAAAATTTCATCATTTACGGATATAAAATATACTTTTTTTTCTGGCTTATAGCTTTTAAACTCAGAAATTTTCATACGTGAGATTTTGCCATCTTCTAAAAATGTAGCGTTAGTATTGCCTATATTACACAAAATCATAACATCGCCAATTATTGTCTTGTAGTTCTTTTAAGGCTTTAGAACAAATGCCAGAGCTATAAAATATAGTTTTTTTTCTTAGATTTATTTGGAATTTCATCTCTATTTTTTTAGAAATTTCTTCAAGCTCCAAAGCCTCTTTACGTAACAATCTACTTTTTGCTGTTCTTAAAAAGACAAGATTGTAAAAGCTCTTATTGTCCACTCCCCAAAAGATATCAAGCGTCTTTTTTGTGCTAAATTCACTTGTATTAAGTGCCTTGATATCTTTTAAAAGGATTTTTTTGGCTTCAAAAAGCTCCCAAATTTTTTGGTTCATTGCCCTAAATTAACAAGCTCATTATCATAATAAAAGGCACCATTGCCCATAAAACTTTTATCTTTTATCTCATCGCTAAACTCATAAATTTCAGCTCCACTGAGGTCTAAATTTGTCTTTATAACGTAGCCTGTTTTTTCGATTATGTAAAGCTTATTGTTGATAATAGTAGCTGCTGAGAAGATGGCAAATTTGAAATTAACTTTATTTTGCTCTTTTAACATAAGATTTGTTCTTACGATCGTACCATCTTTTTTAAAGATATAAATTTCATCGTTATTAACTAATACATCTTTAATCTCACCGTCATAATAAACTGTTTGACTTGGGTTAATGACGATAAGTTTTTTAGCTGTTGCTGCGATTAGATTATCGCCCTCAACGCCTAAAAATATGATGTTATTAAAGAAATTTTCAGAGCTTACGACCACGTCACGTAAAATTCTACCAGTCTCTTTTTGTACTATGTAAATTTTGCCATCTAATGCTGGATAAACGATAAGTGAGCTCATAAAAAATGGTGCTACGACCCTTGAATCAACCGCTGCTATATTAGACGAGCTATATTCCATTATTGTTGTTGTGGTATTTATGTCTATTAGATAGATGTGGTTTGCCGCGCTGATAGCTGCTAATAGGTTTTGATCAAGAGAGGCAGCAACGATTGCTGTTGGAAATTTATTGCTATAAACGCTGCGTCCACTAGGATCTGTCACATTTAGATCGCCATTTATACTAGCTGAGATGATAAAGCCGTTGTTTTCATTTAAGAAATTAAAATTTTCAGGCAACTTGATGTTTGTATTTAGACCATTTTTGGTGATAATATTGCCGTTATCAAGAGTGGCACCATTTGCATTTGTTGATTTTATATAAGATGGCATATCTTTTGACAAAGAAATTTTGCCAGAGGTTTGAGCTGGCTCAAAATATTGTCTTTTTGTGCCACATCCGCTTAAAATTAAAGCCAAGGCAAAAGCCAAGAAAAGAGTAATTTTTTTCATTATTTTATTCCCTGATAGTGTTTTAAATTTTTAACTAAAGTTTGAAGTTGAGAGTCGAGTGAAATTTTATTAAACTCATCATTTGCTTCTTTGATTTTGTTTTGTTTTAAAAGCTCAAAACCTTTTAAAAGTGTGCTATATTCGCTTAAAATCTGAGTATTTGCATTACCATTTTGTGAAAGAATGATATCTTTTACTATGGGATTTACTTTTAAATTTGCAAGCTCGCTAATGCCATCTGTCTCATTTTTATCAAGCTTTTGCTGAAGTGAAAAAAGTGCATATAAATTTGGTTCTTTTTCTTTTAAAATATTTAAGGCATTTGCATCGTTTGGATTTAAAATGAGCTTTGAGTAAGCCAAATTTGCATCTTCAATTCTATTATCATTTATTATTTTGTTCGAATAAAACACAATAATTGCAATGACAGCAACAATAATGGCAATTATCATAAATTTTTTATACTTTCTAAAGAAACGCTCACCTTTGATCATGCTTTCTAAAAACTGTTCTTGAGCACCAATCTCTTGTTTTATCTGTGTTAGATCTTCTTTTATAGCCAACGCTTTTCCTTTATTTTTAAAAAATTTTAATTCGCAGATTTTAACATAATTAAATTAAAACTATCCCAAAATTAAAGCTTGAATGTGATATAATGGCTCAAAATTAATTAATAAGGTTACTTATATAATGCAAATAGATGATACACTTTTAAATAAATTAGAAAAACTTTCTGCCTTACAAATCAGTGATGAAAAAAGAGAAGAAGTAAAAAAACAACTAAGCGAGATTGTATCTTTTGTTGATATTTTAAATGAACTTGATCTAAGTAGCGATGAAGCTGTAGTTAGCTCTATAAAAGGCGGCACACCTTTAAGAGAAGATGAGTCAAGGCCAAGTGATGTGATTGATACGATCTTAAAGTACGCTCCTTCACGTGAAGGACATTTTTTTGCTGTACCAAAAATAATAGAATAATGGTAAAAATATGGATCTAATCGAACAGCTTCAGGCAAAGAATTTAAGTGTAAAAATACCAGAAGATAATAACCTTAATAATCTTACTGGCGATATAAAAACACTTTTAAAAACTGTTGTGAGTGATAAGGCAAGCGATCTTCACCTTGTTTCAAGATCTGAGCCTCAAATAAGAGTAGATGGTGCTTTAAAACCCATTGATTTTGGCATATTAAGTGGCAAGGATATAGAGAATTTATGTTTTGCTTTGATTACTGATGAACAAAAAAGTGAGCTTGAGAACAATAAAGAGCTTGACTTTGCGATCGAGCTTCCAGATATAGGCCGTTTTCGTGGCAACTATTACTATACCATGAATGGCGATTTAGCTGCTGCTTTTCGTATAATCCCAATCAATATCCCATCTCTTGATGAGCTAAATGCCCCACAAATTTTTAAGCATATTATTAAGCGCGAAAAAGGCCTTATTTTGGTTACTGGACCGACAGGAAGTGGTAAATCAACAACTCTCGCAGCCATGCTTAATGAGATAAATTTAAATTATAGAAAGCATATTATTACAATTGAGGATCCAGTCGAGTTTGTGCATAACAATAAAAAAGCTCTATTTTCTCATAGAAATATCGGCACTGACGCAACTTCTTACTCAAGGGCTCTAAAATCTGCGGTTCGTGAAGATCCAGATATCATACTTGTGGGCGAGATGAGAGATAGAGAAACGATTTCAACGGCTATTACGGCGGCTGAGACCGGACACTTAGTATTTGGTACGCTTCACACAAATTCAGCCATTCAAACTATAAATAGGATCGTTGATAGTTTCGATGGGAGCGAGCAATTACAAGTAAGAAATATGCTTAGTGTTTCGCTAACTGCTGTCGTTTCACAAAGCCTGATCCCAAAGATAGGCGGTGGAAGGTGCGCTGTGCATGAAATTTTAATAAACAATATGGCTATCTCAAACTTGATACGTGAAAATAAAATACATCAAATTTACTCTCAGATGCAGCTAAATCAACAACAAACTGGCATGAGTACGCAAACTCAGGCTTTGATGAAAGTACTAAAAGAGGGTAAGATTACAAAAGAAAATGCGCTAGCTTATTCAACTAGCCAGCAAGAACTTCAAAATTTAATAGGAACTATATAATGGATTTAGTAACGTGGTTTGATATTATTATTATTGCTCTTGTCTTGATGCTTGGTATAAAAGGCATATTAAATGGACTTATCAAAGAAGCTTTCGGACTTATTGGACTTATCGGAGGCTTAATTATAGCTAGTAGATTTTCAGATCTATCTGGTGAGTTTATAACTAAAAATATATATAAATTTGAAAATCCTTCATTTTTACAGTTTGTCGCATTCATCTCTCTTTGGCTAGTTTTTTGGATAGTTTGCTTGCTAGTTGGTAAATTTTTATCAAAAATAGTTTCAGTAAGCGGACTTGGTTTTTTGGATAGACTTGGTGGATTTGTTATGGGAAGTGGAAAAATTTTCTTAACATTTTCGGCAGTAGTTGCTGTAATATCTGGTACTTCGCTAAATAATATAATTGCTCCTTATTTTGCGAACAGTAAAGTTTATCCGGTTTTGATAGAAACTGGCAAATGGATAACAAACCTTGATGTGAAAAATATCAAAAGTGAGTTAGATGAGATGGTGGCAAGACCAATGGATACAAATAAAACTGACGCATTTATCTCAATGGATGCAAATGCTAGTGTAAATACCGACTCTAATATCACAAAAGGGGAATAAAATGATAGAAAATTTAGAATATGATGCGTTGCTTGAGAAATTCAAAAGAGTGCTTCGCGACAATGGTTTAAAATACACGAAACAGCGTGAAATTTTACTAAAAACGCTATACAACAATGGTGAACACTTTACTCCAGAAAGACTTTATCTTTTTATAAAAGAAACGCACCCTGAGCTAAATATTGGCATCGCAACTGTTTATAGAACACTAAATCTACTTGAAGAATCAGAGATGGTGACATCAATCAGCTTTGGTTCACAAGGTAAAAAATTTGAGCTTGCTACAAAGCCACATCACGATCATATGATATGCAGAAAGTGCGGTCTTATCATAGAATTTGAAGATCCAATGATAGAAAAAAGACAAATCAGTATCGCAAAAGATCATGGCTTTAAACTAACTGGTCATATGATGCAGCTTTATGGAATTTGTGAAAAATGCTCAAAAAATAATATAAAGGGAAAGTAAGGTGATATTTGACAACCAACATGAGATTCAACGACTACAAAGCATAGACGAGCTAAGAAATTTAGGTATTAATCCATATCCGCATTTTCTTAGAAGAGATATGAATATCTCTAAATTTAGACTAAAATTTAACTACATTAATGATACGGAAGAGAAAAAGGCCGAAGGTCAGCTAGTGGGTCTTGCGGGCAGAATAAAACTCATTCGTGATGCTGGAAAAGCCGTCTTTGCAAATATCGAAGATGAAGATGGAAATTTACAAATTTACTTTAGTAATAAAACGCTTGATCCAGAGTGGTTTAAAATCGTTAAAAAATACGTAGAGATAGGCGATATCGTCTATGTTAGAGGTTATGCATTTATAACGAGAACTGGCGAATTTTCCATGCATGTAAGCGAGCTTAGCCTTGCTTCAAAGTCGATAAGTCCACTTCCTGAGAAGTATCACGGCTTAGTTGATGTTGAGACAAGATATCGCCAAAGATATCTCGACATGATAATGAACCCTGAAGTTAGAGCTGATTTTAAAAGACGCTCAGTGATTATTAGTACGATTAGAAGATTTTTTGAAGAAAAAGGCTTTTTAGAAGTTGAAACACCGATGCTGCACCCAATAGCAGGCGGTGCAAACGCCAAGCCATTTATCACTTTTCACAATGCCCTTGGAGTCGAGAGATACCTAAGGATCGCACCTGAGTTATACCTCAAACGCCTTATAGTAGGTGGCTTTGAGGCTGTTTATGAGATGAATAGAAATTTTAGAAACGAAGGTATGGATCTTACTCACAACCCTGAGTTTACAAGCATAGAGTTTTACTGGGCATACCATAACTATCACGATTTAATGGGCATTACAGAGGATCTTTTTAATGTCATTTTAGACAAGCTAGATATGGAAAAAGTTGTAAATTTTGATGGCATGGAGATTGATTTTAGTAAGCCATTTAAGCGAATAAGCTACAAAAAAGCTCTCGTTGAGATCGGTGGACTAGATGAGAATATCATAAACGACAAAGATAAAATTTTAGCAAAACTAAGAGCTGATGGCCTTGAAGCAAATGAGAAGCTTGATCTTGGTCACTTGCAGGCTGAGCTATTTGATAACTATGTAGAGAGCAAGCTTATACACCCAACATTTGTTATTGATTATCCGATTTCGATCAGTCCACTTTCAAGAAGAAGTGACGCAAACCCTGATGTGGCTGAGAGATTTGAGCTATTTATCGCTGGTCGTGAGCTAGCAAATGGCTTTAACGAGCTAAATGATCCAATTGATCAATACAACCGCTTTAAAGCGCAAATCGATGCTAAAAACGCAGGCGATGATGAGGCACATGAGATGGATGAGGACTATGTAAGAGCCCTAGGATACGGCATGCCACCAGTTGCAGGTGAGGGTATAGGCATCGATAGGCTCGTGATGCTTTTAACGGATAAAAAATCAATACGTGATGTTGTGCTCTTCCCAGCGATGAGACCACTTAAAAATGAGATAAAGGAGAATGAAAAATGAGTTTGCAAAGCTATGATAAGGACATTTACGATCTAGTAAATTTAGAGTTAAAACGCCAATGTGATCACCTTGAGATGATCGCTAGTGAAAATTTTACATATCCAGAAGTTATGGAAGTAATGGGCTCAATCCTAACAAACAAATATGCTGAAGGCTATCCTGGCAAAAGATATTATGGTGGCTGCGAATTTGTAGATGAGATCGAGCAAATAGCGATCGATAGATGTAAAGAGCTTTTTGGATGTGAATTTGCAAACGTTCAACCAAACTCGGGCTCTCAGGCGAATCAAGGTGTTTACGGCGCTTTACTTAACCCAGGCGATAAAATTTTAGGAATGGATCTAAGCCATGGTGGACACTTGACACACGGCGCGAAGGTAAGCAGCTCCGGCAAGATGTATGAGAGCTTTTTCTATGGCGTCGAGCTTGATGGCCGTATAAACTACGATAGGGTCATGGATATTGCAAAGATAGTAAAACCAAAAATGATCGTTTGTGGCGCAAGCGCATACACAAGAGAAATTGAGTTTAAAAAATTCCGTGAGATAGCTGACGCTATCGGGGCGATACTTTTTGCAGACGTTGCTCATATCGCTGGTCTAGTTGTTGCTGGTGAGCATCAAAATCCTTTTCCATACTGCGATGTCGTAAGCTCAACTACGCATAAAACATTAAGAGGCCCAAGAGGCGGCATAATAATGACAAATAACGAAGAGTATGCTAAGAAGATAAATGCCTCTATTTTTCCAGGCATCCAGGGCGGACCACTTGTTCATGTTATCGCAGCAAAAGCAGTTGGCTTTAAGCATAACCTTAGCCCTGAGTGGAAAATTTACGCTAAACAAGTAAAAGCAAACGCTAAAAAATTAGGCGAAGTACTAATAAAAAGAGGCTTTGATCTAGTGAGCGGCGGTACCGATAACCACCTAATATTAATGAGCTTTTTAAATAGAGATTTTAGCGGTAAAGACGCTGATATCGCTCTTGGAAATGCAGGCATAACAGTAAATAAAAATACGGTTCCAGGCGAGACAAGAAGCCCATTTATCACAAGTGGTATACGTGTTGGTAGTCCTGCGCTTACGGCTCGTGGCATGAAAGAGGCTGAGTTTGAGCTAATAGCAAACAAAATAGCTGACGTGCTAAGCGACATAAACAACACATCTTTGCAAGAGAAGACAAAAGCTGAGCTAGTTGAACTTGCTCATAAATTTATAATCTATGATAAAGCGACATTTTGATGCAAAGTATTGATACGGCACTTATAAAGATTATTACAACTCACTACTATATCAAGCGTGATACGATCGTTAATAAAATAGAATACAGAGGTAAAATTTTCTTTGATAAATTTGAAAAGATAAATGAGCCACTGACCTATAATATTATGAAAGAGCATGAAGAGGGCAAAGCTGTTATCGCACACTCTTTAATAAATGCAAATGATAAAGTTGAAAATATAGTCTTTGACTATAACGGCAGAACCCCAGATAGATTTTGGCATAAAGCACAGCTTCTTCTAAGAGAAGAGGGCTTTATAAATTTTACAGCCTACGAGAGTAAGACGCCAGGACATCTGCATCTTTATGTGCATAAAGGTCACACTACGCTAAATGAGGCTTGTCAGCTAGCAAATGTGCTCAATGCAAAGCTTTCACAGAAGTTGCCTAAAGAGTGGAGAATGTTTCCAAATATCGATATGCCAAAAGAATTTAATATACTAACATTGCCTTATAAGCTCTATCAAAAAGAGCGTGGGGCAAGTTGGTCAAAATATATGTAATTAAGGATAAAAAGTGGAAAATGATGAGTTAAAAGATATTCTTTTAGAAAGAGACGATGACGCAAGAGGATTGAAACTAAAAAAACTTCTGATATTTATAGCAGCTCTTATTATACTTTTTTTGATTATTGTAGTTGCTATGAAGCTAGTAAATTCAAGCGATCCTTCACAAGCGCAAAATGAAGCTGATTCAAGACTAGTGCTTCCTCCAGTACCAGCCGAGCAGCCAGTAGATAGACAAGCTCCGATAGCTGATACAAATTCAGACAATAAAAAAGGCGATACACAGCTCTTTGAGCAAGTGCCTATCGTACCTGAAAATAAACAGCAAGATGAATTTGAAGATATGATCAAGAAGCTAAAAGATAAAGAAAACAATAAGCCTGTTTCTAAAACTGAAGAGCCAAAAGAGATAGTTAAGCCTATCGAAAAGCCTGCTGAAATACCAGCAAAAAAAGCTGAGACAAAGGTAGATACTTCAGTTAAAAAAGTTGAAAAAGTAGCAGCTACTGATAAAAAGAGTGAGGCAAAACCAGCTAAGACTGAAAATAAAGTAGATAAAAAGATTGAAAAAAAGGCTGAAAACAAAATAGAAAAAACGGACAAAAAAGCTGAGGTAGCTAAAACTGAACCTGCTACAAAAGGCTCTTATGTTCAAGTATTTGTGACTAGTAAATTTAATCCAAATGCTGAATATATGAAAAAGATCGCTGCTAAGGGATATAGCTACAAGACTATAAAAGTTGGTGAACTGACTAAAATTTTAGTTGGTCCATTTGATGAAAAAACGCTTCAAAAAGCAGTAGGCGATATTAGAAAAGATATCAATAAAGACGCTTTTATCTTTAGAGCAAAATGAAAACATTCGCAGTCTTTGGAGATCCAATAGCTCACTCGGTATCTCCGAGGCTGCACAATAAAGCCATTGCAGACCTGGGCTTAAAAGCACTTTACACAAGAGTCTTGCTAAAAGATGGCAGCGAATTAATCAATAAATTTAAATCCTTAAAATTAAACGGTGCAAACGTAACACTTCCACATAAAGAGTGGGCTTTAAATTTAGCCGATGAAGCTTCAGATATAGCACGTAAAATAGGCTCTGCAAATACGCTTGTGCTTAAAAATGACAAAATTTATGCATACAATACAGATGCGCCTGGATTTTTAAAAGCAATAAAAAATTTTAAAGATGTAAAAAAAGCTATTGTTCTTGGAGCTGGCGGTACTGCAAATGCCATAACTTATGCATTAAGAGAACAAGGCGTTGATGTTTGCATACTAAATAGAAGCAAAGATAGGCTTGAAAAATTTAAAGATGAGTACAAATGCTTTAGTTGGGATAACTACGAAGAGCAAAAATTTGATCTAGTCATTAACTCGACTTCTGCTGGTTTAAAGGATGATTTTCTACCAGTACCTAAAGAAATTTTAAAAAGCATTTTTAAGGATGCTAAATTCGCATTTGATGTGATTTATGGCAAACAGACACCATTTTTAGAAATGGCCAAGCAAAGTAGCCTTGGTGTAAAAGATGGCGCCGATATGCTTTTATATCAAGCGGTCTTAGCACTAAATTTATTTTTTAACAATACACTCGATGAGTCAAAGATAGAGCGCTCAATGAGAGAAATTTTCTATCTATAATAGCCGCCAGTATTTATTTTTGTAAAAATTTATGGCTTGTATAAAAACGTTTTGATTAAAATTTTTATTGAAAGTAATTGGAGCAAATATAAAAAGCAGGGAAGATCCCTGCTAAATTTTACTATTCGTTTGTTTTGATATAAGCGTAGTCTGAAATTTTAGTCCATTCTCTTGCTTTTTTAAGGAAAGCTCTTTGAGACTCAACGATCTCTTTAAATAACGGATCTTTAGCACTCTCTTCATCAAGAAGCTCATTTGTGGCTTTTTTAAGAGCTGCGATTACTTCTGGTGGGAAAGATTTTACTTGGATGTCTGGATACTCGCTTTTCATTTTATCCCAGTACTCGACATTTGAATAAAATACTTTTGTATTCGCATCTCTTGCTACTTCGGCTGCAGCTGCTTCAAATATCGCTTTTAGGTCATCTGGAAGCTTCTCGTATGATTTTTTATTAAAGAAAAATTGAGTTTCACCGTTTGGCTCTTGCCAGCCTGTGTAGTAGTATTTTGCCACTTTGTGAAAGCCAAGTGCCATATCATAAGCTGGGCTAACCCATTCGACTGAGTCAATCGTTCCCATCTCAAGAGCCATGTAAAGCTCACCAGTTGGGATAGTGTTAATGTTAGCGCCAAGTTTAGCGTAAATTTCACCACCAAAGCCCGGAATTCTTATCTTTAAGCCTTTGATATCATCAACTGACTTGATCTCTTTTTTAAACCAGCCACCCATTTGCATGCCGGTATTTCCAGCTCTAAAAATTTTGATATTGTATGGATCGTAAACTTTTGCCTCAAGCTCCTTACCACCGCCAAATTCATACCAAGCTGTTTGCTCATCAGTATTCATCATAAATGGAGTTGCTGTAAAAAATATAGTTTTAGCATCTTTGCCTTTATAATAATAGCTACTTGTGTAGGTAATGTCGTATTGACCGCTTTTAGCAAAATCAAGCATCGCAAAAGGCGATTTATGCTTTGATGGATAATCAATCCTTAGCTCAAGTCTGCCATTACTCATCTTTTCAACTTTATCCTTTAGCTCTTTTGGCACATCACCAAGCACTGGCATAGTGCTCTCCCATGAGCTAGCAAGCTTTAGCTTATAAACTTTATCATCTCCCATAGCAACGCAAGCAACAGCTGCTAAACCAAGAGATGCTAATAAAAATTTATTCATATCTTCTCCTTTGAAATTTTGACTATTATACAAAAAATTACATTATTAAAATGTGTTATAATCGCAAAAATCAAATTTATGGGGCATAAAATGATAAAAAAGACGAAAATCGTAGCTACTTTGGGGCCAGCAAGTGATAATGAAGAGACAATGGAAGCGATGGTAAAAGCAGGTGTTAATGTCTTTCGTTTAAATTTTAGCCATGGGACACACGAATACCATAAATCAAACATTGACAAGATAAGAAATATTGAAAAAAAGCTAAATAAAAGAATAGGCATCTTGCAAGATATCTGCGGTCCAAAGATCAGAGTTGGCAAGCTTAGTGAGCCATTTTATCTAAAGGCTGGCGACGAACTAAGCATATACGCAGAGGATATTGTTGGTGAAAAAGTAGAAAAAGGAATTTATAAAGTAAGTCTAAATCAGCCTCAAATTTTACCAATGCTAAAGGTTGGCGAGTATGTCTATCTCTATGACGGTTCTATAAGAGCAAAGGTTATAAGCGAAGGTAAAGAAATAGTAAAAACTATCATTGAAAATGATGGAATTTTAAACTCAAATAAAGGCGTAAATTTCCCAAATACAGCCCTTGGCATAGAGATCATCACACAAAAAGATAAAGAAGATATGAAATTTGGCGCAAAGCATGGCGTAAATTTTGTCGCCATTAGCTTCGTGCAAGATGCAAATGACGTAATAAAGGCAAAAAATATCTTAAAAGAATTTGGCTCAAGAGCTGCCGTTTTATCTAAGATCGAGAAATTTGACGCGGTTGAAAATATAGACGATATCATCGCAAAGAGTGATGGTATCATGGTAGCTCGTGGCGATCTTGGCATAGAAGTGCCATTTTATAAGGTTCCAACTATCCAAAAGCTCATCATCAAAAAGGCAAATGCAGCAAGCAAGCCAGTCATCACAGCAACCCAGATGATGCTAAGCATGGCAGAGCATGAGACTGCCACAAGGGCGGAGATCAGCGACGTGGCAAATGCCGTGCTAGACGGCACTGATGCTGTTATGCTAAGTGAGGAGAGTGCGATCGGTAAAAACCCAGTCGCAGTCGTGGAGGCGATGAGTAAAACGATCATCCAAACTCAAAGCATCTATCCATATAATAAATTTGATGAGTTTGACTTTTTTGACGAGACTGATATGGTGGCAAGTAGCGCCGCATCTCTTGCTGTTCGCATAAAAGCAGATGCATTAATCTCAATCACTGGCTCAGGAAAATCGGCTATAAAATTAGCTAGAAACCGCACAAATATCGACATCATCGCAGTAGCTCACGATGAACAAACAGCGCACATGCTTACTCTTGCTTGGGGTGTTACGCCAGCGCTTGTACTAGAAAAAACAAAGCTTAGCTCACTTTTAGCAAATGTCATGAAAAAGGCGTATGAAGAGGGATATGTTGAACACGACAAGACTTATCTTGTCACAGCCGGTCACCCTACGGGCGTTGAGGGTAGCACGAATCTTATACGTATCATCAGACGCGATCAGCTTGATTATTATTTGGAGCTTGCAACTGAGTAAATTTATACTCTCTTGCAAATTTTAAAATTTTGCTTGCTCGTAAGAATTGACTGCTAAGATTCGTTCTTGCCTTTTGCTTGGCTTAAATTTTAGAGCCGAAATTACTCGCTCATGAAATTTTAAAATTTGTGTGAAATTTACTTGTAAAAATTAGGATATATAAAATTTATTTTGCGGAAATTTGTGACGCAAAATTTAACGTCACAAATCTAAATTTATTTTTTCTTTTTGCCTTTTGGTTCATCGCCTTTAAACCAGCTTTTTATCTTATCAAAGACGCTTTCATCGGTATTTGATTTGCCTGATTCTATGCCAAAGCTAGCCTGAAGCTTATTTAAAAGCTCTTTTTGCTCATCGCTTAGTTTTTCAGGCGTTTGAATAGAAATTTGCGCTACGAGCCTACCTTTTTTGCGCGAATTCACGCTTTTTATACCTTCATTTTCAAAGATAAATTGCTGCTTATCCTTTGCTCCAACAGGTAGTTTTAGCTCAGTTTCTCCTCGAAGAGTTGGAATTTTTATACTTTCGCCAAGTATAGCTTGTGTGAAAAAGACAGGAATTTCTAGATAAACATCGTCGTTGTGGCGAATGAAATGCTTGTCTTCTTTTACGTTTATGCTTACATAAAGATCGCCTTGAACGCCGTTTGTACCGATATTGCCTTTGCCAGCTACTCTCATTCTCATGCCGCTATCAACGCCCTCAGGGATGGTAATCTTTACAGTTTGTTGCTGGATTTTATAAGCTTTCGCGTTACAATCGGGGCATGGTTCACTTATTACTTCACCGCTTCCGTGACAATATGGACACTCTTGGACGATATTCATAAAGCCATTTCCGCGTGTTATCCTGCCACTTCCGCCACAGTGCTGGCAAGTCTTGCTCTTGCCATCTTTACTGCCGGTTGCATTGCATGTTGGGCAAGGCACTTTTTGATCAAATTTTATCTCTTTTTCACAACCAAAAATAGCTTCGTTAAACTCCAAATTTATAGGAATTTCAAGATCGGCTGAGTATTTTTCTGAGTATCTTTTTCTCTGCCTAGAACTACTTGCAAAACCGCCACCAAAAAATGAGTCAAAAATATCTGAAAGATCAAAATCGGCACTAAATCCGCCACCGCTACCAAATCGACCCTCAAGGCCTTCTTTGCCGTATCTGTCGTAGATAGAGCGTTTTTGCTCGTCACTTAAAACTTGATAAGCTTCATTTATCTGTTTAAATTTCTGCTCAGCCTCTTTGTCGCCAGAATTTCTATCTGGGTGATATTTTAAAGCAAGTCTTCTAAAGGCTTTTTTTATCTCATCTCCGCTTGCATTTCTTGAAATTTCAAGGATTTCGTAATAGTCAAATTCCACATTTTTCCTTGTTAATTAAGCTTATTTTAAATATGGGATTTTACCCAAAAAAGTTTAAATTTAAAAAAGAATTTACATTTTTGCCGTATAATCTCTACTATTTTTAATAAAAAGGATAATTCATGGTTAATGTTTTAATGATAGAAGACGATCCAGAATTTGCACAAATTTTATCTGAATATCTTGATAGTTTTAATATAAAAGTTACGAATTTTGAAGACCCTTATTTAGGACTTAGCGCTGGGATAAAAAACTATGATTTGCTAATACTTGATCTTACTTTGCCAGGCATTGATGGGCTTGAGGTTTGTAAAGAAATTCGCCAAAAATACGACATTCCTATCATCATAAGTTCAGCTAGAAGCGATATTAGCGACAAGGTTGTTGGACTTCAGCTTGGTGCTGATGATTATTTGCCAAAACCATACGATCCAAAAGAGATGTATGCTCGTATCACAAGTCTTATAAGAAGATATAAAAAGACAAATGAAGTACAAGAAGAGGTCGTTGATAGCGCATTTAGGATCGATGATAAACGTCACGAAATTTACTTTAACAATGAGCCGTTAGCGCTTACTCCAGCTGAGTATGAAATTTTAACTTATCTCATTAAGCAACACAGCTTTTCAGTATCACGTGAACAGTTAGTTTACAACTGCAAAAGCCTAAAAGATAAAGATTCAAAGAGCTTAGATGTTATTATCGGACGCCTTAGATCAAAAATCGGTGATAGCTCAAAAGCCCCAAAACATATATTTTCAGTAAGAGGCATAGGATATAAGCTTATCGGATGAAATATTCCATAACTACGAAGATAACTATTATCTTTGCCATAGCTTTCTCGCTGATGTGCTTGCTCTTTGTAACTTTTGCAAACATTCAGCAAGAAAGCGCTTTAGAAAAACTAAAGGATAGACAAATAAGTGCGATGAACTACCTTGTCGCACTCTATGAACGTGGAAATCCCCCAAGAGATTTAGAACATTATTTTAAAAATTTTTATTTAGAGTATGTTGGAAATAAAAATTTAGCCACTTCAATAGCTACAAATGGGACTATTGTTTTTACACAGCACACGCCTCTTGGAGTGGTGCAATCGGTTAATTATAAAGGCGATTTGTATTTGCTTATTAAAAACCCATCTTTTCAGCTACTTCTTGAAAGTAACGACGCAAGACACGTAAATGATCCGCTTTGGGTCGCATTTTTGATAGTTTCAGCCCTTCTCATCTCACTTTATGTTTCTGTTCTTAGAAGTCTCTCGCCGCTTAGAAGGCTTAGTAAAGACATTAGGAAATTTGCCAGTGGAAATATGGAAATGGCGATGACGGCTAGGCTAAATGAAAACGAGCAAGACGAGATCGGACAAGTCGCTGTTGAGTTTGATAATGCTGTTTGCAAGATCAGAGAGCTCATCCGCTCAAGGCAGCTATTTTTGCGCGCGATCATGCATGAGCTAAAGACTCCGATTGGCAAGGGCAGGATCGTCTCTGAAATGGTCGCAAATGAGACCCAAAAGATGAGGCTCATAAACGTTTTCGAGCGCCTTGAGATGCTGATAAATGAATTTAGCAAGGTCGAGCAGCTCCTTTCTAAAAGCTACGCACTAAACTACCAAGAGTGCCATTTCTCGCTCATTTTAGAGCAGGTGCAGGATATGCTCATGCTTGATAAATTTGAAGAGCGAGTGAGCTGTGATATCAGAGACGATGTCATTTTAAGAGTGGATTTTCAGCTTTTTAGTTTGGCGATTAAAAATTTGATAGACAATGCCCTAAAATACGCAGAGGATAAAAAGGCTATTTTGATCTGCGATAGCGAATTTATAGCGGTTAAAAATTTAGGCAAAAAGCTAAATCACCCGATTGACTACTACAAACAAGCTTTTGTGCGTGGCGATAAGGTGAGTGCAGGAAGTGGTATGGGGCTTGGACTTTATATCATCGAGCAAATTTGTCAGATGCAAAAATTTGAGCTTGCCTACGACTACGAGGATGGCTATCATGTATTTAAAATTTTACTTAGATCAAAGGCGAAGCGAGTATGAAAAGAGGCTTAGAAAAATTTAACGAGCTAACTGAGTCTTTTGCCAAGTTGCCAGGCGTTGGTAAAAAATCAGCCGCAAGGTTTGCCTATTTTGTCTGCATGCAAGATAGCTTTGCGGGGTTAAGACTCGCTCAAAATATCGAAGACGCGGTGAGGTTTATCAAACGCTGTGAGCGTTGCGGTGGGCTAAGTGAAAATGAAATTTGTGATATTTGCAGCGATGAGAGCAGGGATAGTGAGGTTATATTGCTGGTTGAGAGTCCAAAAGATATCTTAGTTTTTGAGCAAAATGGAATTTATAACGGTCTTTACTTCGTGCTTGACGAGATCGACGAGGACACCATAGAGAGGCTGCGAAGTGCGATCAAACAAAATGGCTCAAAAGAGGTCGTTTTTGCCTTTACGCCAGGGCTAAATTCAGACGCGCTCATGCTTTACGTCGAGGATAAGCTAGGGATGAGTGAAATTTCATTTAGCAAGATCGCTCAGGGCGTGCCAACTGGTGTAAATTTAGAAAATGTCGACATGCTTTCACTTTTAAAAGCCTACGAAAGCCGTACAAAAGCCTAATTAAACTTTCTTTTAGTTATAATTTTGCCTAAATTTATAGAAATTTAGCCAAGGCTCAACCGCTGCTAAATTTAAAGGATATAGGTTGATTTTACTCATAGATAATTACGATAGTTTTGTTTTTAATGTTGAGCAATATGTAAAAGAGCTTACAGATGAAGAGGTTAGATGCGTTAGAAATGACAAGATCACGCTTGACGAGATCAAAAAACTAAACCCAAGCAAGATCATTTTAAGCCCAGGGCCAAAGCACCCAAAAGATAGCGGAGTTTGTTTAGAAATTCTAAAAGCCGGCCTTGGCGTGCCGGTGCTTGGAATTTGCCTTGGACATCAAGCTATAGGTCTTAGTTTTGGTGCAAAGATAAAAAGACTAGATGACCCACTTCACGGCAAAACCTCGTTTATTGACGTGAAAAACAAAGAGCCACTTTTTGCTGGGCTACCTGAGCGCTTTGAGGTTATGCGCTACCACTCGCTTTATGTCGATGAGCTACCAGAGTGTCTAAGTGCTGACGCTATAAGCGATGATGGCGTCGTAATGGCACTTAGCGTAAAAGACAAGCCGATCTTTGGCATTCAGTTTCACCCTGAGAGCTACTTTACGCAATACGGCAAAAAGATCGTTGAAAATTTTGTAAATTATAAGGCAAAAGATGAGGTTAAAGAGCCAAAAATTCGCTCTCTTAAGCCATATCTTATCAAGCTTCAAGAGAGCATACCGCTTGATGATAGCGACTTTGAGCAAATTTGCGAGATAATAGCTAGTAAAGAGTACGAGATCGTGCAGCTTTCGGCACTTTTGGTGCTTATAAGCGAAAAGAGTCTCTATCCAAAAAGCCTCGCTGCGCTTGCAAAAAATATCCTAAAATACTCGCAAACTTACCGCGATGACACGCCTATGATCGATCTTTGCGGCACTGGGGGCGATGGCTTTAAGACGATAAATATCTCAACAACTGTGGCATTTATCCTTGCAAGCCTTGGCATAAAGGTCGCAAAGCACGGCAACAAGGCAGTTTCAAGCAAGTCAGGTAGCTCTGATGTGCTTGAAATTTTAGGCGTAAAAAGTGAAAAATCACTGGCAAAACAGCGTGAAAATTTAGCTAGTAAAAATTTAGCCTTTTTTCATGCGCCATTTTTCCATCCGCTAGTTGGCGAGGTGAGAGAGGTGCGCCAAAGACTTGGCATAAGAACCGTATTTAACGTGCTTGGACCTCTTTTAAATCCAAATTTAAACCTTACAAACCAGCTAGTTGGTGTCTATCATAAGCCCGTTCTAAAACTCTACGCCCAGACGCTTAAGATCCTTGGTAGAAAGCACGCTTTGGTCGTTCGCGGCGATGACGGACTAGACGAGATCACGCTTTGTAGTGAAACAAGCGTTGTGGAGCTAAAAAATGGTGAAATTTTTGAATACAGCATCACGCCAGAGCAGTTTGGCTTTAAAAGAGCGCTTCACAGCGACATCGAGGGTGGCACACCTGAAGAGAACGCCAAAACCTTGATCCGCACGCTAAAAGGCGAGGAGCAGGGGGCGAAATTTGACATCGTGGTCTTTAACGCGATGTTTGCACTCTACGTGGCTGATGGCGCAAAGAGCCCAGACGAGGCTAAAAAATGGTTTTAGAGGCTATAAATTCAGGCAAGGCGTATAAATTTTATGAAGAGTTTATAAAGGCGCAAGCGTAATGGCGCTAGTTAAAATTTGTGGCATCAAAACGCTAGATGAGGCGAGTGCGGTTTGTGCTTTGGATGTTGATTTTATAGGGCTGATATTTGCTAAAAGTAAAAGAAAGGTCGATATAAATTTAGCTAGGCAGATAGCGAAATTTGCTCACAGCAAGGGCAAAAAAGTAGTTGGTGTTTTTGCTGAGCAAAGTGAGTGCGAGATAATGGAAATTTGCCAGTTTACAGGGCTTGACGTGGCTCAGGTACACGGAGCAGTCAGTGAAAATTTGCATGCAAATTTAAAAGATATGGGGCTTGAGATTTGGCAGGTTTTTAGCGTAAAAGATAGCTTGCCGGAGGTTGATTTTAAGTATTTTGACATGGCGCTTTTTGACTGCAAGGGCGAAAATGCTGGTGGAAATGGCACTAGCTTTGAGTGGGAAATTTTAAAAGAGCTTAAGTTTAAATTTGGCATGGCTGGGGGCATAGGCGAGCACAACATAAAAGAGGCGCTCAAATTTAAGCCATATCTAGTCGATATCAACTCCAAAGTCGAGGACGAAAACGGCATAAAAGACGCGCAAAAGATAGAGATAATTTTAAAGATCATAGGTGAGGTAGAAGATGAATAGTAAAGCATATTTTGGAAAATTTGGCGGGCAGTTCGTGCCCGAGACGGTGATGTTTGCCCTTGATGAGCTGGAAAGCGCCTATGCTAGCATCGCAAAGACAAAAGAGTTTAAAGACGAGCTTGATGATCTGCTTAAAAATTATGTGGGTAGGCCTAGTCCGCTTTTTTTCGCAAAGCGCCTAAGCGAGCACTACGGGCATGAAATTTACCTAAAAAGAGAGGATCTAAACCACACGGGCGCACATAAGATAAATAACGCCCTAGCTCAAGCACTACTTGCTAAAAAAATGGGTAAAAAGAAAATTTTAGCTGAGACTGGAGCTGGTCAGCATGGTGTGGCGACAGCGACCGCGGCGGCACTTTTGGGTTTAGAATGTGACGTATATATGGGTGCGACAGACGTGGCTAGACAGCAGCTAAATGCCTTTCGCATGCAGCTTCTTGGAGCAAAAGTGGTGAGTGTAGAAGATGGCTTAAAAACTCTAAAAGAGGCGACTACGGCGGCCATACAAGCGTGGGTAAATGAGATAGAGAGCGCATTTTACGTCATCGGCTCAGCCGTTGGCCCACACCCGTATCCAAAGATCGTGCGTGACTTCCAAAGCATCATTGGCACAGAGGCCAAAGCCCAGCTTGCAGAGTATGGCAAAAAGGCTGACTACGTCATAGCCTGCGTTGGCGGCGGCAGTAATGCTATTGGCATTTTTAGTGCGTTTTTGGACGATGAGAGTGTAAATTTAGTAGGTATAGAGGCTGGTGGCCTTGGTGTGGAGACGCCTTATCACGCAGCTACGCTTAGCAAAGGCAAAACCGGCATCATCCACGGCATGAAAACGACTGTGTTGCAAGATGAATACGGTATGATCTCGCCAGTTCACAGCATCTCAGCAGGCTTAGACTACCCAGGCATCGGTCCAGAGCATGCTCATCTAAACGACATCAAAAGGGTAAAATATGAAGCCGTAACCGACGATGAGTGCATAAATGCGTTGTATTTTCTAAGCAAGATGGAGGGCATCATCCCAGCCATCGAGAGTGCGCATGCACTAGCGTATCTAGAGAAGCTTTGCCCAAAACTTGATAAAAAAAGCGTCATCGTCGCAAACATCTCAGGCAGGGGCGATAAGGATATAACACAGTTATCGGCTACGAAAAAGGAAAAATTTATGGATAAGATCAAAAGCGCATTTAGTGGCAAAAAAGCAAACATCGGCTACATCGTGGCTGGATATCCAAGCTTAGAAAAAACGAAGGAATTTTTAGAAAATTTAGATGAGAGTACGCTTGATCTAGTAGAGATCGGCATCCCTTACTCTGATCCGTTGGCTGATGGCAAACTCATCGCGCAAGCTAGCTTTGAGACGGTGCAAAATGGCGTAAATACCGACGTTGTCTTTGATATGCTTGAGAGTTGTAAGGCAAAAGTGACAAAGCCACTTGTATTTCTGGTTTATTACAACATCATCTTTGCTTATGGCGTTGATAAATTTCTAAAAAGATCAGTTGAGGCTGGAGTTAGCGGCTTTATCGTTCCGGATCTGCCTTGCGAGGAGTGCGAGGAATTTGCTCTAAAATGCAAAGAGCTAAATTTAAGCCTTATACCACTTATCAGCGTCACATCTGGTAGTAGAGCGGATGGAATTTTAAAATTTGGCTCAGGATTTATCTACGCTCTTGGCGCAATCGGCGTTAGCGGTTCAAAAAGGGCTGATGAAGATAGGATAAAAAATTTGGTCCTAGAGCTTAAGAAAAAGAGCGATTTGCCAGTGGCTGTGGGCTTTGGTATAAAAAACAAAGATGATGTTAATGAAGTAAAAAAATATGCTGACGGAGCGATAATAGGTACGCAAATAGTTAAGCTTTGTGCCGAATTTAGCGGTGAAAAGCTAGTAAAAGAGATAGATAAACTCTTTTAAAATGCTTAATAAATTTATAGCTAATTTAGTAAAGCCAAAGTATAATTGAAAATGCATTTCAAGTCTTAAGGAAGAGATATGAGAAAAGTTATAGATGAAGCTACAAGCTATCTTTGCAAGGACACTTTAGGGTTAGATTTAGAAGCTGGCAAGAGCTTGGCAAGGGATTTTATGGAGCTAGCATACCAGTCTATAAGGGCAAGAGCGAGTATCATTTTTACCTATTTTTTAAAAAAGATACTTTGAAAATTTTCATGAATGCCTTTTTTGGTCACGAAGATGTTGATGGTGGTGATCTAGACGATCTTTGTAAAGAGATAGCAAATCAAATCATTGGCAAAGCTAAAAATTTACTAAATGAAAAAGAGCCAAATGCTTATAAGCTTGGAACGCCTGAATTTTTAGGTGAAGTTGAAAATTTTGGTATCAAACTAAAAGAGAAATTTGTATATAAAATAAAAAATAGAACATTTCAAATAGGCTACGACATACAATGAATGACGAGAGTGCGATAGAGACGCTAGAGCAGTTAGGGCTTTTTAAGAGCTATGACGAGCTTATGGATATAAGCGTTGATTTTATAGCTGAGCTAGGAACTACCACAGTTAGCATAAACGAGCTTTTGAAATTTGAAGCTGGCTCGGTCATAGATCTCGAAAAGCCAGCTGGCGAGAGTGTGGAGCTATATATAAATAATAGAATTTTTGGAAAAGGCGAAGTAATGGTTTATGAGAAAAATTTAGCCATCAGGATAAATGAAATTTTGGATTCAAAGTCAGTTATTCAGTACTTCAAAAAAGAACTTTTATGAAATTTATACTATTTTTCTTAATTTTTGCAACTCAAATTTTAGCTTCAAACCTATTAACTTACAATATCTATGAACGTGCCGATAGAGTTGATATTATGCTTAGCTTTGATGCACCTTATGAAGGAAATATCTTTCAAAAGCGCGAAAAAGACACAACATCTTTGATATTAAATTCGCTAAATTACGATCAAAGTGCTAGCAAGGATATAAACTCAAAAATCATTCAAGAGCTTGAGATAGAGCCAAAGCAAAACTCGCTAGTTTTAAATTTGCGCTCAAACGATGCTATTATTGTAAACGCCTCAAAGACAACTGATAGCTTTGGACTCCGCATTCGTGTAACGCTAAAAAATACAAAACCTCAAATACAAAATATGCCTCAAGCTAGTGCAAAAATAGAGGCAGCCACTATGCCAAAAACCGAAGAAGAGCCGATGCTAAGCATAGATTCAAGGTATTTTATAGTCTTAAGCATACTTATAGCGCTTCTTGTGTTTTTATATATATTTAAAAAATATATCACTTCAAAAAGCAATGACTTTAGCGGATTTAAAACGCTACAAGGCCAACCTCAAAATGAGACCAAGTCGATGAATTGGCTACTTAAAAATCAAAATAGTGGTGTAAATATCATCTATGAAAAATATCTTGATCGCACAAACAAACTAATGCTTCTAAGCTATGAAAATAGGCGCTATTTAGTGATAGTTGGTAGCTCAAATGTAATGCTTGATAGCTTTGGTGAAGACAAGATACAAAATGAGCAGGATTTTGCTATATTTTTTGAAGAGAACAAGAAAAAACTAAGCTCATTTTTAGAAGAGCGAAAAAATAGTTTAAGTAACTATAAAGATAAGATGAGCGGAGAATTTTAGTAGTTTTAGCTAAAATTCTCATCCAATAATCAGGTCTTATTCTGAGTAAATTTTTAACCTTGTATGCTTAAAATTTTTATGCGTTAAAGCTAGTTTCAAAATTTATACAAACGAAATAGCAAAAATTTCAGGTTTTGTGATCTTTTTTATCTCTTCTTTTGCCATAGCAAATTCTTTTGCGCCTTCTATTTTTAACGTGTGCCCACTAAATTCGAAGTTTAAATTTAGCCTTTCACAGGTTAGATCAAGTGCCTTTGCTAGTGAGAGTATAAAACTTAGCCATCTTATACACTCGGCTTTTGGAAGTAAATTTTTATATCGCTCAAATTCATAGATATTTTTCTTTCCGTTTGTGCCAATTACTACTGCAATCAATGCTTTTTGCTCATGTGAAAAGCCATAATTTAAGGCATTTAAGACTATATAGCTGAGTTTTTATGATCGCCATAAAAGCCAATCTCTTGACCGACATTGTGAAGTTTTGCAGCAACTAAAAGCACTTCAAGATAGTTATCACTTAGACCGTGAAGCTTTTTTAATACTATAAATATATCTTTTGCATATCTTGTGACTGATTTATTGCATGATAATATAAAACGATCTTGCAAGCTTTTAATACTTGGATTAAAATTTTGTGGAAATTTAAGGCTAGGGCGTAAAAAATCTTTTAAGAACACTCCCTCTCTTACGCCAACTCCGCTTGTTATAATATTTTTGGCATTTAGAGCTTTGGCAAGGGCTAAAAAGATATGTGCACCCTCTCTAATGGTGTCGTATCTATCTTTTTTAATAGGAAATTTATTTAGCTCAAGCACGCTAACGTTTGCGATGCTCTCGATATAGGCTTGCTCGTCGCTAAGCTTATAGCAAAAGCCATGCAGTGAAGAGAGTGGATATAAATTTTTGTTCATTATGGCAGATGATATCGCTCTAAGAGAGCCACCAATAGCGATTATATTTTGGCATTTAAATCGCTCATCTATCTGTTTTGTAACTTGTTCTAAAAATTTTGGCAACTTATTTAAGTTTTTCTTATCAAAAAAAAGCTCTTTTAACCTAACTGTACCAATGTCAAGTGAGAGCGTATCTATTATTTTGCCTTTGCTTATTCTGGCAAGCTCAGTTGATCCGCCACCGATATCAATAGTGACGCATTCAGCGATGTTATGGAGTAAATTCTTGGCCGCGATTGCACCAAAAGTAGCCTCTTCTTTGCCGTCTATGACTTTTAAATTTATGCCAAGTTTTTTTCTTAAAAGAGAGATCAAAACATTTGCGTTTGGAGCGTCCCTAAGCGCTGAAGTACCAACACATAAGACTTTATTGCATTTGTAGCTTTTTATGATATTTGAAAATTCTCTAAAAGCCTTTAGCGCTTTTTCCATCGAGCTTTCGGATATTTCATTGTTTGAGCCATATCCGCCTTCACCTAGGCGAACCTTTGTTTTATATTCAGCTAGTATAAAAAATGCTAAGCGTGACGTTCTCTCAAATATCGCCATTCGCATTGAATTTGAGCCAAGGTCGATTACTGCGGTTCTCTTTGCCATTTTTATCCTTTTATATTTAAAACTAGGCTTGCGACTGCACCGCTTCTATCGTTTCTATTTTTAATGTCTACTTCGCCACCAAGAGCCTGTGCTGCACCTTTAGCTAGAAACAACCCAAGCCCAGCACCACCTTTGTCGCCGTATCTTTTAAATGGAGCAAATAAATCTTTGCTCTCATCTATGCCTATTCCTTCATCTATTACTTCGATGATAAATTTATTTTTTATAAGCTTAGAGCTAATCGTAATGGTACTATTTTTTGGTGAAAATTTAATGGCATTTTGAACAAAATTTTGCACAATGTGGGTTAGTAAGCTAGTTTGTATTTTTAGATTTAAAATTTCTGGTTTTAGGTCCAGTTTTATATTTTTTCCATCATTTTTTGCAAGTATCTCATAGTTTTTTGCAAGTTTTTTTAAAAATCCTATGACATCGGTATTTACTGGCTCTTCAAACTGGGCCCCCTCTTGACGACCGATCTCAAGCACAGAACTTATCATCGCGTTCATGCCGTTTATAGCTTCATTATTTGATTTTAGAGCCTCGATATATTTTTCACTCTCGCGTGGCTTTAAAAGCGTAACTTCATTTTTTGTTTTCATTACAGCCAGCGGTGTTTTTAGCTCATGTGCCACGCCTACAAAAAGTTCTTTTTGGTATAAGACAAATGTTTGGATGCGAGAGATTAGTCTATTTATGCTTTGTCCAAGTGGTAAAAACTCATCTGGTAGGCTCTTGATATCGATCTCATGAAGAAATTTTTCGTCTAAATTTGTAAGTTTGTGACTCAAAATTTTTATAGGTATTAAAAGCATTCTTGATAAAAATAGTGCATAAAAAAGCACCAAAAGTATCGCTGACACATTTACGATTATAATATCTATAAAAATTTCTTCTACTATATGAGCTTGAAGAGTAGTATCTTTTTCTAGGCTTAAATAACTGCTTTCATCGAGTTTTGTTATTAAAATAGTTTTACTTTGATCCTTTGATTTTTGTGTTACGATATGTGTTTCTTTATCTTGCGGCTCGTCTGTTTTTATCGTTGCTAGAGTTTTATTTGGATTTTCTATCGTAAATGTTTTTGAATTTAAAGGATTGAAATTCTGAGGATTTTTTTTATAAGCTTCTGCTTGATAGTTTAGCTCATTAACTACACTTTGAAAAACGGTAACCCTTATATAGTGATAAAGCATTACCGAAATAACTACAATTAGCATCATAGCACCAGATGCTAATTGTAGTATAAATCTATTCCTTAGGCTTTTTTGGGAAAACAAAATCTATATCCGCGTCTTCTAACAGTTTCAATTGTTGAAATATTTAGCGGTTTATCCATTTTTTGGCGGATTTGGTTGATAGCGACTTCAATGACGTTTGGAGTTACAAGCTCTGGCTCTTCCCAGATAGCATCAAGCAGTTGCTCTTTAGATACGATCTGATCTGAGTGTCTTGCAAGATGAGTTAGGACTTCAAAAGGTTTGCCCTTAAGCTCAATATCACGACCCAAATATGTGATTTTCTCCTCATCTGGATTGATGATAAGCTCGTCAATTTTTATAATATTTGTGCCGCCAAAGCGTAGTCTAGCTTCAAGTCTAGCTACTAAGATGTCAAAATCAAATGGTTTTTTGATATAGTCATCAGCACCAGCTCTAAGTGCTTTTATTTCGCTTTCTTTGTCGTCTTTTGCAGAAAGAACTACAACTGAAGTGCGTGGAGATTTATGTTTGATGATGTTTATAAGATCTATGCCATCACCATCTTGGAGCATCCAATCAGTTAAAACTAGATCGTAATTTCTGATGCCTATATAGTACTCAGCATCTTTAAAATTTTCAGAGCTATCAGTTTGATAGCCAAACTCCTGCAAGCCCTCAGCAATCGTCTTATTTAGCGTCACTTCATCTTCAACTATTAAAATACGCATTTTGCTTCCTTAAACTAAAATTTATGGGCGATTGTATCATAAATTAAGCAATATTTCAAGATAGTTTAATAAATTTTTAAAAAATAGTGTTTATTTTTGCTCCAACAACTGCATTTGGTAAAATTTCAGTTTTTAAAATTTCCATTTTAAGGCTAGTTAGTGAGCTAAATTTCTCTTTTAACGCTTTGCTGGTTTCTTCAAGAGACTCTTCAACGCTTTGGAACTGTTTTTCATTATAAAAATTTTTAACAAAGTCAATAATTAAAACATAATCAATAAAACTAGTTGAACAAATTTCTAGATTCATTTGCACCTCTTGCTTAGCGACTCGCTCAAAATCAAGCATTCCGATGATCGTTTCAAATTTATAATCTTTAATGATCGTCGTCATCTCGCTTTTCATACGACTTTTTTCTCCTTACCGGATATTAAACGAACGATATTTGGTATATGTTTATAAACCACCAAAAATGCGATGATTAGTATCGGAGCGTGTGTATAAATTTCATCTAAATCCGGGTGGATTATAAAGCTTGATGCAATCAGAGCTATCAACGCACAAAGTGAAGCAAGAGAGCTAATTTTTAAAAATTTTCCGACCACAAACCAAACAGCTAGAGCAATAATGATCTCAACTGGTAAGAAAAATGCGATTACTCCAGCTCCAGTTGCCACGCCTTTGCCACCTTGAAAGCCTAAAAATATAGAAAAACAATGTCCTGCCACACTTAAAACCGCCATAGTCCAAAGCACGCTTTGGCTTGCACCAAGAGAAGAGGCGACCATGAGTGGTAAAACGCCCTTTAAAACATCACAAACTATCGTTAAAATGGCTAGTTTTTTGGCTAATTTTGGATCTTTTTGTTTTAAAACTCTTAAAACATTTGTTGCACCGATGCTCTTGCTACCTTCATTTTTTATATCGACATGCCCAAAAATTTTTGCAAGAATCAGACCAGATGGAATACTTCCAAGCAAATAACTAACGGCATAAAGTATTAAATTTTGCATATTTTACCTTTTAAATTTAAAGAGAAATGATAGTAAAAAAATACTAATTATTTTATAAATCATCTCCACAAAAGTACGACTTTCTCGTCATAGATATCGCTTTTCTTTGGTGAAATTTGTATTTCATTTATGGTGATGTTTTTTATATCATTTGCTTCTTTTAACTCGTCGCTTTCTTTTTTAAATTTCTCTTCAAGTTCGATAATGGCTAAATTTATATCATTTACACTTTGCTCGCTAAGCTTTACATCACTTCGCTCTTTTAAGACTCTATTTGCGCTTCTTGCACTTGATGCGATTTTGCCCGCATTTTGACGAGATAAAAGCTTGTTGCCAAATATCGCTCCAAGTATGCTAGCGCCTATATTTATGGCAGCATCAAGCCCACTTGTGGTCATCTCTTTTTGCTCTTTATCAAGCTTTGCTAGAGCCTTGTTTAGCTTATCTTGTAAGCTTTTTTGCTCTTTTTCAAATTTAGCCGTTAGCTTTGCGGTTTGCTCCTCTAAAATTTCATTGCATTTATCTTGAAGCCTTATGAAGAACTCCTCTTTTGACTCGTTTTCTTTTGAGTAAATTCCCATCGCTTCAAAGGTGTTAAATTTGAAATTTCTATATAGATATTCTTTAAAATCTTTTTGGATATTGTCAAAATTTTTAGCTTTTAAGATGAAATTTGGCACAGCTGCAAAGCTTGTGTCACTTGGCTCATCCAAGCTTGCATCGATGTGCATGCCTTCACTAGCCTCATCCCAGTTTGGCTCATTGTCATTTTCGTTTAGTTCATAAAGATAGCTTACTTCATAAACGCTATCGATGCCTTTTTTGGTGTCATAAATTCTCACCTTCGCACTTGCAAATAAATTTGGCGTGAGGCTTTTTGAGTTAGCATAAAGTTGCGTGATCTCATTTGAGATTATGGGCTTTATGCTAAATTTCATCTCGCTTTTATCCACGCTTTGAGTGCTTAAATTTTCTTTTTTATCTTTCATCAAATTTGAAATTTGCTCGCGGCTGAGCGGTCCTTTTAGATAGCTAAGCGCCCAGCGCGTGGAGATGACGTTTAAGCCGTCCTCGTTTATATTTTTGAGTAAGAAATTTCTTTTTGCCAAATTTGATATGAGATTTTCAAGCGAAGCTTTATCTAAGCTTGAGCCTGCGATGCCACTTAGTCCGTCGATCACGCGGGCTTTATCCTGCGCTGTTTGGAGGCGGCCGATGAACCAAGTACCGATGTTGCTAAGACCTTTGTAGTCAAGATCTACTGGGTTTTGCGTGCTTAAGACGCAGCCAAGACCAAATGCACGAGCTTGCTTTAAAAGTGTGAGCATAGGTGTTTTTGATGGTGGGTTTGCGTTTGGTGGGAAAAATCCAAAAATTTCATCCATATATAGGATCGCTCTAAGTGAGCTAGTGCCCTCTGTGCCGCGCATCCACGCGATGATCTCGTTTAGCAAAAGGGTGACAAAAAACATCCTCTCAGCGTCATTTAGGTGTGAGATCGTAAAGATATTGCACTTTGCCTTGCCGTTTTCGTCAAATAGCATTTTTGAAATTTCTAGTCTAACGCCCTGCGTCCAGCCCTTAAAGCTTGGGCTTGCGATGAGCGCGTTTATCTTCATGGCAAGCTTTAGGCGCTCACTACTTGGATAGAAGGTATCGGCATCAAAAACGCCTATCTTTTTAAAAGGCGGATTTGCGATGAAATTTATGAGCTCTTCGATGCTGACATCTTTTTGCTCTTTAAATTTAGTATCAAATATGGTTGAGGTGAGCAGCTGTTCTTTTGAGTTCATGTCCTCGGAATTTATACCTACAAGAGATAATACCGAGGCTGCAAGCGAATTTATATAGTTGCTAAAAATTTCTTCGTCATTGATATTTGGGCAGGCAAAGTCGCTAAGTAGTGCCACGCCTATGCCAGCTGAGCTTTTTGGTGTGTAGATGTTAAAGCTAGCGCTCTCTTTTAGAATTTTTACTCTCTCAAGATCTTGAAAGCTCGACTCTATGCCGTTTTTCCAAAGCTCGGCTTGAGCAGCGGCAAATTCCTCTACGCTTTGACCTTTATTAGCCGCTTCTGCTTCATCTATGTATGGTAAAAAATCCTCCGGCCTCATCTGTGGAAAAGTGAGGGCTAAATTTGTGATGTCGCCCTTTGGATCGATGATGATAGAAGGGATATTGTCTATGCAGGCTTCTTCTAAAAGCGTGATACCAAGGCCTGTTTTACCGCTACCTGTCATACCTATTATAGCTGCGTGGGTGGTTAGATCCTTATTTTTATAAAAAAATGGTTCTTTGTCTTTTAGTCCGATATAAAAAAGTTTTAAATTTTCTTGTATTGTTTTCACTAACTGCCTTATTCGTATAAATTTATACGTGAGCGAAGCTCGTCAAGCGTCTCTTTTATGCGCTTTTGCGTAAAATCTTTTATCGTTTCATCATCATCGATAAGCTTCATACAGTATCTAATGTAACCTTTATAGGTTATTTCAGTAACTAATTTTAGCCTTAAAGAAACTCTTTTTACCATTTTTTCAGACATCAAGAGACCAAAATTGACTTCTAATTCTTCGTTACCTTTAAAATTTGCAGATTGTGAACTTAATACACTTATGCCGCCTTCGGAAACATCATAAAGGCTACCTTCGATCTTGTCTTGTTTGCCTTTGATAATAGTTTTAGTAAAACGATTTGGCAAAATACGTTGGAATTTTCTTTTGTACGCATACATTGTTGTATTTAGCAAGAAATTTGAAAAAGTAACACTTTTATCTGTTATATTATAATTTATGATATCTGCACACAAAGGCTTTGAGAAAAAGCTATTTGGCAAAATAAAACCTTTGCCGTCTTGCTTCATGGCTAAAATTTGCATCATATCCACGCGAAAAACGACACTATCTTCCTTAACTTCTAAAATTTCAGCCTCATATTTTATATTTAATCCATCATATAAATTTAAAAGCTCAGGCCTTACCTTGGCTTTTTTCATGCGAGTGAATGTATTGATCGGATCTTCATAAAAAAATGTTCCGGTTTCAATCATATCTTTTACATTTGTTTCTTGCTGGTCTTTGGCACCACATAAAATTTCTTTGATTCTTGAAACGGCATTTACGAAATAACCTACGAAGGTGCTATTGTCGCAAGAGTGACTAAAATTTAAAGTCAAATTTAAAAGTAGGAAATTTATTAATTCGTCTCTTGCGTTTGATTTTGGTATTAGATTATTTAAATCATCTTGTAGTTGCATAGCATTTGGCTTTTGAATAAGCAGTGTATCAAAAATGTTTTCAAGACAAATTTTTACCTGATCGTGCGGTACGATAAATGTTAGCTGTCTACAAAATTTGATACCATCGTCGATAAATTTATCTCTTAATTTAAGTATGCTATCTTCGCAATTTATTACAAGCTCTTGCCTGCCTTTAAAATCCATGTAGTCTCCGGAATGTTGTTGATTAAAGCCAAGGCTATGATATAAAAAGTTATATTAAAAAAGTATTTAAATTTATTTGGAGGAGAAATTTCTAGGTAAAGGATACCTAGAAATTTCTGTTGATTATAGTTTGCCTTCGTTATGTGAAAGGTAGTCGGCAACACCTTCAGTGCTTGGTTTCATACCAGCATCACCTTTGTTCCAGCCAGCTGGGCAAACTTCGCCGTGCTCATTTGTAAATAGCATAGTATCAACCATTCTTATCATCTCATCGATATTTCTGCCAAGTGGAAGATCGTTTATAACTGCGTGGCGAACAGTGCCGTCTTTATCAAGCAAGAAACTACCGCGAAGCGCTACACCAGCATCTTCTAGAAGTACGTCAAATCCGCGAGCGATTGATTTTGTCATATCAGCTACGATAGGGAAGCGAACTTTACCAATACCGCCTTTGTTTACCGGAGTCTCTTTCCATGCAAAATGTGAGAATTGGTTATCGCATGAAACTGCGATAACTTCGATACCACGTGACTTGAACTCGTCATATCTTTTGTCAAATGCGATAATTTCGCTTGGGCAAACAAAAGTAAAATCCATTGGATAGAAAAATACAACCGCGCCTTTCTCGCCAATATTTTTATAAAGATTAAAATCATTTACAATTTGATTGTTTCCTAAAACTGCTGCAGCTGTAAAATCAGGTGCTTTTTTTGTTACTAACATTTGTTCTCCTTAATAATAAATTTTATTGATTGCGAAATTATATCTATACAAAATTAAATTTAGTTTAAACATATTTTAGAAATTTTTGTGTAGTAAATTTAGTGTTATTGGTAAAAGCAGAAAATGGATTTTGTTAAAAGCGATAAAAATTTGAATTTTAAAAAATTATTGATGAGAGTATTTGAAAGAAATTAGTAAAAGCGTTGCTAAAAATTTAGAAGATTACTTGCTGTAATTATTGTAAATCGCTAAAATTTTTTCCGCCAAATTTTAGTATCGCTGATCCCCATGTAAAGCCGCCACCAAATGCGTCAAGAAGCAAAACTGAACCATTTTTGATGCGTCCATCTTCATAGGCATAATTTATAGCCATTGGAATTGAAGCGGAGCTTGTATTGCCATATTTAGCAACAGTCAAGACACATTGCTCATCTTTAAAATTTAATCTATTTTTTACTGCATCTATTATTCTTATATTCGCTTGATGAGGTATAAAAAAATCAATATCTTCGCTTTGCATTTTGTTTGCATGCAGAATTTCTATTACGCTTTTGCTAAGTGTTTGAACTGCTATTTTAAAAACTTCATTTCCACTCATATGGATAAAATTTAGTCTATTTTTTAGTGTTTCCTCACTGGCTGGAAATACACTCCCGCATCCTGGAGTTATTAAAAGTTCAGCTTGCTTGCCGTTGCTTGCCGTATGAATATCGATGATCTCATTTTCATTGCCACTACTAATTACAGCCGCGCCTGCTCCATCACCAAATAGTATACAAGTGCTTCTATCTGTATAGTCAACAATAGAGCTTAATTTTTCAGCTCCGATGATTAAGACATTCTTTTTGGCGCCGCTAATAATGAGAGAATTTGCAAGTTCTAAAAGATAAATAAAACCTGTACAAGCTGCACTTATATCAAATGCTGTAACTCCATAGTTTAAACCCAAATTTGCAGCTATTTTGCAAGCAGTAGAAGGCATACAAAGATGATCCGGAGATATCGTAGCACAGATAATTGCATCGATTTGAGATTTATCAAGTCCTGAGCGTTTTATGGCTAATTCACCAGCTTTTGTACCAAGGTCACTTGTTGTTTCGTTAGTTGCAATATGCCTTTGTTCGATACCTGTTCGCTTTACTATCCATTCATCACTCGTTTCAACCATCTTTTCAAAGTCAAAATTTGTTAGAATTTTTTCTGGAATGTAAGAAGCGATAGAAATCAGTGAAGCTTTTGGCATATTTTACCTTGCAAAGTGCGAAAGTTCTTCTTCGATAACTTTATTTATATTTGAATTAGCAAATTTTATTGCTTGAAAAATTGCATTTTTTATAGCTTTTGAATTACTTTTGCCGTGACTTATGATAACACAACCATTTACACCAAGAAGTGGTGCACCGCCATATTCATCATAGCTAACCTGCTTTTTAAGTGTCTTAAAAACTTTTCTCATGAGTACAGAGCCAGCTATAGCAAGAGGCGATTTTTTAATTTGTTTTTTGATAATTTTACCTATAGCATCTGCAACGCCTTCGCTAGTTTTTAAAAGAATATTTCCTATAAAACCATCACAAACCATTACATCAATACTACCATCAAAAATTTGATTACCTTCTGCATTACCAACAAAGCTATCAAGTCTAGAAACTAATTTAAATGCTTCTTTGCTAACTTCATTGCCTTTGCTCTCTTCTTCGCCATTTGACAAGAGACCAACTTTTGGCTCTTTTCTACCTAAAATTTCTTTTGCATAGGCTTCACCCATTATGGCAAATTGAAACAAATGCTCGCTTCTACAATCAACATTTGCACCAACATCTAAAACCAAAGTCGCAGATTCTTTTGAATTTGGCATAAGTGTTGCAATTGCTGGACGAGAAATATTTTTTAGTCTACCAATTCTTAGGGTAGCTAAACTCATAGTTGCACCACTATGACCGGCAGAAACTACAGCATCAACTTCCTTATTTTTTAAGAGTTCAATTGCTTTGTAGATCGTACTATCTTTTCTTTTAAGCGCATCAGTTGCGCCATCTGCCATTGAGATAACTTCGCTAGCTTCTAAAAATTCGATATTTTTTAAATAAGACTGTGGAATGAGTGGTTTGATGACATTGCTATCGCCGACTAATACAGCTTTAAATTCTGTCTCTTTTAGTGCATCAATAACACCAGATATTATAGGATCTGCACCAAAATCACCACCCATAGCATCGATAGCAATGCGAATCATATTTTAATATTCACCTGTAGTTTTGTTTATGCGGTGAGGCATTTTCCAAGAACCATCTTTGTCTTTTACAGGCACTGGAAGTGTAACTTTATAATGTGTTCTACGTTTTGCTGCACGAGAATGACTCACTCTTCGCTTTGGTACTGCCATTTTTACTCTCCTTTATAAATTTTTACATTTTTCACAATAGAAATAATCACTCTTAAAAGCTTCTAACTCACTCTCAAAGACTTCTTTTAAATCAATATTGCCATCAAAAAATTCCATCGTATCGCTAAGCTCATTTTCGCTATCTTTATAGATACCATCGCTTAAATTTAGCTCTACATCTTGATCAATAGGTAGCATAAATACTTCACCACATCGATCGCAAACATAATTTATATTCCCTTTTATTTTACCTTGGCATTTTACCAAAAAAGGGTCTTTTCTTTTTAAAATTCCAATAAAAACTAAATTATCATTTCCTACTAGCTCAAAGCTTATATCTTTGTTTGCTATTTTAGAAAAAGATATAATCAATTTTCTTGACCTAAAGTTAGCAAATTTCTCTTGAAGCAAAGAAGAAATTTATCTCATTCACAGCATTTTCTAGGCTGTCACTTCCGTGAACTGCATTTGCATCAATACTATCGGCAAAATCAGCTCTTATAGTGCCAGGAGCTGCTTCTTTTGGGTTAGTTGCACCCATTAGCTCGCGGTTTTTAGCAACTGCATTTTCGCCCTCTAAAACCATAACTACAACTGGTCCGCTTACCATAAATTCAACTAGATCGTTGAAGAAAGGTCTATCTTTGTGAACAGCGTAAAATGCTTTTGCATCGCATTTGCTAAGTTTGATTTTCTTTGCAGCAGCGACTCTTAAGCCATTGCTTTCAAATCTATCTATGATTTTTCCAACAACATTTTTTTTAACAGCGTCAGGCTTAATAATAGAAAGTGTTCTTTGCATAAAATTTCCTTAAAATTTAGGTTACTTATAATGAAGTTGGCAATTATATCAAATAAAGCTTAAAAATAAAATAGGCTCAATTTGAGCCTAAAATTTATAAATATAAATTTATTGAATAACTGGAATAGAGCCATTGCGTGCATCAGCACCGATCTGATCGCGAGAAGGTTGTCCTGCTACTACTGCATCCCATACGATACAACCGTCAGTTGGACAGGCAGATGCACAGGCTGGCTCATCGTTATAGCCTACGCATTCAACACATTTATTTGAATAAACATAGTATGTGTCTGCTCCAGTTGGGTTGTCGCTATCATCAACGATAGCTGAAACTGGGCATTCATCAATACATGAACCACAGCTTATGCATATATCAGTTATTTTTACAGACATTTTTTCTCCTTAGGTTAAAATTTGGCGTAGAATATCAAAAAAAGCTGAAAATGATATAAATAAGCCCTTAAATTTAACTATGATCTTAAATTTTAGAAAAACTACTTTATAAATCTTTTATCACTTTTAGACTAAATTTACAGATTAAAATTTTAAAAAGGTTGTATAAATTTAATGAACGATATTATTGAAATAACTGGCGCAAGAGAACATAATTTAAAAAATATAAATCTCAAAATTCCTAAAAATAAATTAGTGGTTTTTACCGGTCTTAGCGGAAGCGGCAAGAGCACGCTAGCCTTTGATACGCTTTATGCTGAGGGACAAAGAAGATACATGGAGAGCCTTAGTAGCTACGCTAGGCAGTTTTTAGACCGTGTGGGTAAGCCTGATGTCGATAAGATCGAGGGTTTAACGCCTGCTATTGCGATCGATCAAAAGACGACTTCCAAAAACCCTCGCTCAACGGTCGGTACGATCACTGAAATTTATGACTATCTAAGGCTTTTGTACGCAAGAGTTGGTGTTCAGCACTGCCATAAATGTGGCAAACCTATCTCGAAAATGAGTGCGAGCGATATCATAAATGAAATTTCAAAACTCCCACTTGGCGCAAAGGTGATCATCTATGCACCGCTAGTGCGTGAGAAAAAGGGCACATGGGCGGATCTGATCGAAAATTTACGCCAAAAAGGCTTTGTGAGAGCGCAGATAGATGGCGTGGTGGTGAGGCTTGATGAGGAGATCGAGCTTGCAAAAACGAAAAAGCACACGATAAAGGTCATCGTTGATAGGATTGCCATCGATGAACAAAATCACGAACGCCTTGCTAGCGACGTGGAAAAAGCGCTAAATGAGAGCTTTGGCGAGGTCGAGATAGAGATCGCAAATGCCGATGAGTTGGGGATTAAAGAGAGTTTTATACATTACAGCGAGCACATGGCTTGCTTCGACTGCAAAATTTCATTTACGCCGCTTGAGCCGCTAAGCTTTAGCTTTAACTCGCCAAAGGGCGCTTGCGAGCACTGCGACGGACTTGGCATAAGATATAGCCTAGATATGAGTAAGATCATAGACGAGGAAAAATCGATAGAAAACGGCGCGATCAAGCTACTTTACGGCTACAACATGAGCTATTACTATAAATTTTTACTTGCTTTTTGCGAGCAAAATGGTATCGATATTAAAAGGCCCTATTATGAGCTTAGCGAAGATGAAAAAAGGCTCGTTTTATACGGCAACGTCAAGGATGTTGAGTTCTTTTGGAAGCGAAATAAACTGCTTAGAAAATTTGATGGAGTAGTTAAAATTTCACATGGGCTTTTAAAGGATTATAAGGACTTTGACGAGTACATGAGCGAGAAAATTTGCGATGCTTGTAATGGCCACAGGCTAAAGCCCCAAAGCCTAGCGGTCAAGGTCGCTGGCCTTGGACTTGGTGAAATTTTAGATATGAGCATAGAAAACTGCACCGCTTTTTTCTCAAATGAGAAAAATTTTGCCTATCTTAGCGACTACGACAAGGCGATCGCAAAGCCTATCTTAAAAGAGATCAACGAGAGGCTTTTCTTTTTGTATGACGTGGGGCTTGGCTACTTGTCGCTCGGACGTGATGCTAGGACGATCAGTGGCGGTGAGGCGCAGCGCATCAGGATCGCGAGCCAGATAGGAAGTGGGCTAAGTGGCGTCATGTATGTGCTTGATGAGCCAAGTATCGGTCTTCACGAGCGTGATACACTAAAACTCATAAAGACGCTTAGAAATTTACAAGCCAAAGGCAACTCTGTAATCGTCGTCGAGCATGATAAAAAGACGATAGAGGAGGCTGATTTTATCGTAGATATCGGCCCTGGAGCTGGTAAATTTGGCGGTAATGTGGTCTTTGCAGGCACAGCAAAAGAGCTTTTAAGCTCAGATACTCAGACTGCACAATACATAAATAGTAAGAAAAAGATCAACTATCAAAAAAATAGAAAGGCTGAGAAGTGGCTTGAAATTTCAAATGTAAATATCAACAATATCTCAAATTTAACCGCTAAATTTCCGCTTAGAAATTTAGTTGGTATCACTGGTGTCTCAGGATCTGGCAAGAGCTCGCTAGTGCTTCAGACCTTGCTTCCAGAGGCGCAGGAGCAGCTAAATAGAGCTAAAAAAGTGAAAAAAATAGCTGGGGTAAATTTAAACGGACTTGAGAATTTAGACAAGGTTATATACCTCGATCAAAGCCCGATCGGCCGCACTCCACGCTCAAATCCAGCGACTTATACTGGCGTGATGGACGAGATAAGAAATTTATTTGCGCAGACTAAAGAAGCTAAGCTTAGAGGCTATAAAATAGGGCGTTTTAGCTTTAACGTCAAAGGTGGGCGCTGCGAGAAGTGCCAAGGCGAGGGCGAGATCACGATCGAGATGCACTTTTTACCTGATATAAATGTGGTTTGTGATGTTTGTAACGGCGCTAGATACAACGCTCAGACCTTGGAAATTTTATATAAAGGCAAAAACATCGCCGAAGTGCTAAATATGAGCATAGATGAGGCGGTTGAGTTTTTCAAGGCTGTGCCAAAGATCGCTTCAAAGCTCACCACGCTGCAAGACGTAGGGCTTGGCTACATCACACTTGGGCAAAATGCAGTCACACTTAGTGGCGGTGAGGCGCAACGTGTGAAGCTAGCAAAAGAGCTTAGTAGAAGCGATACTGGAAATACGCTTTATATCCTTGATGAGCCAACGACGGGGCTTCATTTTGCCGATGTCGATAGGCTTGTAAAGGTGCTAAATCACTTAGTTGATCTTGGAAATTCGGTCTTTGTAATCGAGCATAATATGGATGTGATCAAAAACTGCGACTATATCGTAGATATGGGGCCAGAAGGCGGCGCAAAAGGCGGTAAAGTGATAGCGTGCGGCAGTGTAAAAGAGGTGGCTAAAAACTATAAAAAAACTGGTAGCTACACTGGAGAATTTCTAGCGCAAGAGCTTGAGGAAATGAAGAAAAGGTAGAAATTTAGCTCAATCGTTTCTTTGTAAAATTTGAAACGGTTGAGGCGTATTGGAGCATTAGCTAATTTTTAAGGTCGATTTTTCATCTATCGCACTTAAAGCTAGAGCCCAAAATAGTAGCATTAAAAGTGCATTTTCATGGTGAAATGTTGTATTTGCAAGTGAGATTATATTATTAGCCATAAGCATTAAAAGTGCAAGAAAAACTATGCTATTTTGTCTAAAATTTTTAATGAATTTTATAAAGAGTGATAGTTGAAATACCAAATATGCAAGCAAGGCAACGATGCCCTTTTCTGTTAAAAATGTTAAAAAGGTATTGTGTGCGTGACTAACATGAACTTCAACATTACCTGGAAAATATTTTGTTATATCAATGATCTTAAACTCACCAGAACCTATCCCAAATAAAGGGTGTTCTAACCACGTATAAAATGCGCTAGCAAAGATCGGATATCTAGTCTCTGATCCAGTAACCCCTTTTGTTAGTTGACTATACAATCTTTCATCTTGAGCGATATTTGTTGATATGTATATATAAGAAATAGCTATTACACTAAATAAAATTATTAAGCCTAATAAAAATTTTATTTTTATCTGTTTATTTAAAATTTCAAAAAGCAAGTAAGTAAAAATAATGATTGGCAAAAGATACATTGCAGCTCTTGAGCCAGCTATCATTATACCAAGGACGCAAATTCCGGCAACACTTATGCCTATGTACTTTTCAAAAATTTCTTTGCTATTTATCGAAACTAATGCTACACAAAAAACTAGCAGCATAAAAATAGCGCTATGATTTACGTGTCCTATTGATTTAAGCTCAAAAAGTGCTAAAGGATCATTTGAAGTGAATTTTTCCACACAAGCAGGGATAAATGCAGCAATCAAACCAGCAAATAAGGCAAAAAATAAAATTTTAAAATTTATTTTTTCTATGCCAACACTTCTGGCTACAAAGAAAAATAGCATACACCTTAGCGGATCAAGCGCTCTTGATGCAGAAACTCCATTTACAAGGCAACTTATAAAAGTAGCCAAAACAAAGATAAAAAGCGAGATATTTATGAGATCAAATTTAAATTGCCTTTTTTCTTTGACACAAATATAAATTCCAGCCAAGACGAAAAGTGTAAGTGAAATTTGCTTTAAGCCCTCAGTTACTGGTAGTGTAAATAAGACAATAACTAAAAAAAGATTGTAGAGCTTAGACACGATGTCGTTTTTCATGCAGATCCTTTAAATTTTAAGTGGACATTTTATCATTGCTGAACTAAAAATAATATACAATTAAACAAAAATTAAAAGGAAGTATCGTGCCTGATGTGAAAATAAGCTTTGTAGTGCCTGTTTTTAACAAAAAAGAGCACATTAGGGATTGTTTAAATTCGCTTATATCTCAAGACATGGATGATATTGAGATTATAGTTATTAATGATGGAAGTACTGACAATACGCTAGAAATATTAGAAGAATATAAAGATAAAATAATATTAAAAACAAAGAGCAATGCTGGTGTTAGTGCTGCCAGAAATGACGGTATATTGCTAGCTAGTGGCAAATATGCTATCTGTATAGATGCTGATGACTATGTGGAAAAGGATTATGCTTCATGTGTTTATGATATCGCAAAAAAATTTGATGCCGACATAGTGATAACAGATATGTGTAAGGTCTATAGTCATAAAAAACTCATTCTAAAGGATTTTGAGACAAAAGAGGATGGCGCAATCGATAAAAATGAGTATCTAAAAAGGCTTTTAGCCTCAAGGCACAACAAAGTCTTGCATAATGCGGCAAACAAGGCGATTAGGACTAAAATTTTAAAAGAAAATTTATTTCCAGTTGGGATCACGCAAGCTGAAGATTTTCACACTGTAGTAAGGAATGTTATCGCTTCAAAAACTCTTGTAAAGCTAAATAAGGCTTTTTATTGCTATAAGATAGGAGACAACAACACTGCTGGCTTTGAAAAGCTAAAAGCTGTGATGGATCATAAATTTGTTTATGATGACATAATCTCAATTTTAAAAAACAAAAATTTAGCACTTGAAATGGTGCCTGATCTTGAACTAAGAAAGATAAAAAGCGTCTATATGCCAGCTATTTCGGCGAGACCAAATCTAAAAAATAGTAGCTATGTAAAGGCACTTGATCTTTTTTATGAGGATATTGACGGCATCATAAATTCAGCTGGTTTTTCAAAACTTAGATAAAACAGAGAATTTTGTTTAAAGTGCTAAAAAATGTAAAATCATACGAAAATGTATCAAAAATTTTAAAAATCTTTAATACAATAAATGGCTTTTTGTCAAATAAAAAAATGAAAGAATTTAAAGAGTAGAAGATGATAAATATACTTGAGCTTGAAAGCTCTCTTGGATTTGGCGGACAGGAACACCGTACACAGCGTGTGATAAATGGACTAGATAAGAGCAAATTTAAGGTTTTTTATGGGCTAAATCCTGGCTCAAAAAGCTTTGAGAAGCAAATAGAGTGTGAATTCGTTGAGCTTAATCTCAAAAAGTCTTTTAATCTCTTTGAAATTTTAAAAATTTGTAAATTTGTAAAGCAAAATAATATAAAAATTATCTCAACTCACTCAGGTAAAGATGGCATAATAGGCGCTATAGTGGGCAAAATTTGTGGCGTTAGTGTGGTTCGCACTAGGCATTTGCAGCTGCCTATAACATCGCCTTTGCCTTATAATCTAAGCACAAAAGTAGTAGGCGTGTGTGACTCAGTTTGCGCTGATCTTATCAAAAGGGGCGTCAAAAAAGAGAAGGTACTAAAAATTTACACTGGGATTGATACGCAAAAATACACACCAGAATTTAAGATAAACATGAAAAAAGAATTTGGCCTAAGTGACAATGTGGTAGGCGTTTGTATTGTTGCAGTGCTAAGAGCCGCTAAAAATCATAAGCTCTTAATCGATGCATTTAGTGAACTAAATTTAGAAAATTCAGCTCTTTTTATCGTAGGTGACGGTCCTCAAAATGAGAACCTAAAAGAGTATATAAAAGATAAAAAAAATATCTTTATGCTTGGCAACAGAACCGATGTGAGCGACTTTTTAGGCTCGCTTGATATCTGTGTGCTGCCTTCTGATATGGAGGCGATCGGCGGGGCGCTGCTTGAGGCGTCTTCGTGTAAGCTAGCTACCATCGGAAGCGACGTGGGCGGACTTGGTGAGGCTGTGAGTGATAGAAAGAGTGGATTTTTATTTCAAAATGGTGATAAAGAGGGGCTAAAAAAGGTACTAGAAAGGCTCATTTTGGATGAAAATTTAAGAAAACAGATGGGTGAGTTTGGCAGAGAGTATGTAAAAGAGGTTTTTAGTATCGAAAAAATGATAGAAAACACTCAAAATTTATATATGGAACTTGCAAAATGAGTGTAACAGTTTTAATGTATCATCATGTGCTTAAAAAAAGTGGGTTTATTGCAAGTAGCGTAGATGAGTTTAGAGATCAGATGAAATTTTTGGCTCAAAATGGCTACAAATCGCTAAGTTCGGCTGAGTTTGTAGCATATAAAAAAGGTGAGCTTAGTGTGCCTAAAAAGAGTGTCTTTATCACATTTGATGATGGCTGGAAGGATAATTTTTTCTACGCATATCCTATTATCAAGGAATTTAATCTTAAAGCGACTATTTTTCTAGTTGCTGGCTGGATAGAGCAGGCGAGTAGAAAAAGTGGCGAGTTTATAGAGTTAGATCATAACGAATACAAAAATGCTGCACCAACTAGACCTGAAGATGTCTTTTTAAACTACGAGGAAATAGCAAAGATGAAAGAGTGCTTCGACTTTCACTCGCATACTTACACGCATTTCGATGATTATTTTGGTATTTGTGAAATGAAAGAAAATTTTACAAAATGTAAAGAATTTATGTATAAAAATTTTGGCTTTGATGACAAGCTACTTTGCTGGCCAAGAGGTAAATTTAATGATGAGCTAAAAAATGTGGCAAAAAGCGTTGGCTATGAGGTTTTTTTTACAACAAAGCGTGGGATAAATAAACCTGATGGTGTGCTTGATGACATAAGGCGCATAGCTGTAAAAAAAGATGCAAGCTGGCTAAAAAAGACACTATTTATCTATCAAAATGACCTTTTAGGCTCACTATATTCAACACTAAAATCTTAAGAGAAATTTTACTTTGTAAAAATTCTCTCATTTTTAGCTATATGTTTTTCATAAAATCTTGAAATTTTGTATGAGAAATTTTTATTACATCTTTTAAAAAGAGAACTTATCCTATCTTTTTGCTTTCTTTGGATTTCTAAGCTAGAGCTATTTAGCTCCTCTGGATGAGAAAAGATGTTGCTAAAGTACATTTTTAGATCAGTGTTTTTTAGGATCGCTTCCCATTTATCGGCTCCGTAAAGGCCATCTTTGTAAAAATCAAGCAGAGCTTTTGCACTCTTTCTTGTTAGAATGTAAGCAGCCGTTCTATATATACTAGCGTATGAGTATGGTGAGATAAGATATAAATTTTCTTTTATTTTTTTGCCAAAAGCACGAAATCTACTATTTAATCCATCTTGCACACCGCATATCAAAATGCTATCACTACTTATATCTTTGCATAGCAAAAAGGCCTCATTTATTAATTCGTCATTTCCAATAACATCATCCTCTAATATTAAAGTAAATTCCGCGTCGCCTTGTAAAAAATCCTCATAGGCTTTTATATGTGACATTGTGCAGGCTAGCTCACCCGGAGTTGCTACTAATGGTGGTATTTTAAATTTATACTTTTCATCGCATGATTTTAGTAGGCAATCTATCATGGCGCTGTAATACTCATTGATGCTAAAATTTTTAGCATCAACTGCATCTATTATTTTAAATTCATCATATCTGTTAAATTGTCTTTGTAAATTTTGCCTTCGCTCTTCATCTCTTTTTAATGATATTATATAGATAGGATTATTCATTTTTTGCTCCAACTTTTAAGTCAAATTCTAACTTGACTTTATATGTAAGGTCTGCTAGATCAAGCTCTTTTTTGTTTATATGCTTTTGTGTGTTGATTAAATCGTTACTAGAATTTCTTTTATAAATTCCAGCGATTCGAGCTTCTTCATCAGCGTTTAAAATACAAAGTATATCGCATTTACTTATACGTAAAAGTGGATTTGCGCTTACGTATATTACGACTTTTACAAACGGCGTGATAAATTTAAAGAATGGCTTTAGCTCATCTTGATGATCGCTTTTGATTTTTATCTTTGGACGAGCTATAAATAAATTTAGACTCATTACATCATCATCGATTACGGCGATTTGGTAAGGTTTAAAGTTTTTAAATCCATTTTTTCTAATTTGCTTTGCAAGTGTGCTTTTGCCACTGCCGTGAAGCCCAGTAAGAGCGATTAAGACTTGTTTTTTATCTTTTAAGATTTCTTTACAAGCCTCGTTTAATGCTTCAAGCATTATTTATAGCCTCTATTTCTAAAATTTGAATATAAATTTCCTAGTACCGGCGTAGAATAGATAAAAAGCTTCTTTTTGATCCTAAAAATGTAGTCTTTTTCGCTCTTTGCATTGTTTGATATATCGATGCGTCTTATCTTAAATTTATCATCTCCTGCGCAAAATCCGCCATCTATCACACTAAAAGCAAAGTCATAATACTCTTTAACTATCTTTTGCGAAAGCTCATTAAAATGCCCTTTTGGAAAGCAAAAGCCAAATTCTTGTTTTTCGGGAAATAGCTCTTTTATCTTAGCTAGCGAGCTAGAAAATTCCTCTCTTAATTTTTCTTCATCATTGCATTTACAAGAAAAGTGGCTCGCTGTATGGCTATCAAACTCAAAAAGCCCGCTCTCTTGCATCTGCCTGATCTCGTCTAAATTTAAAAAATACTCCGCATCTTTTTCGTAGTCTATTTCTTTATGTTTTTTAAATACAAAGTTGTAGTCTTGCCTTTTAAAATCTTTGATCTTATCTGTTATCAAAAAGCAAACAGCTGGAATATTTAGCTCTTTTAGGATAGGAAATGCAAATTTATAATTATCAAAATATCCGTCATCAAAAGTTAGTAAAATGCTCTTTCTTGAGGCTTTTACTCTGCCACTAGCTATATCTTTAAACTGAGCATAATTTATAAATTTATAGCCCTCATCTAGCGCCATAAGAAGTGCTTTTTTAAATAGCTCTGGCTTAATGGCAAAGTCATTTTCATTGTTATTACAGTGGTGCATCGTTAGCACGCAAACTGGGTAGTTCATTTTTGCTCCAGTAAATTTTTAATAGCCTCTTTTAGCGCCTTGTGGCTAAAGTTTTCATTCACAAATTTAAAGGCATTTTGTGAGTAAATTTTAGCTTTTTCAGGCTCATCTATCAGCCCTAAAATACACTCTTTTAGTGAAACCTCATCTAAATTTTTAGCACAAAGCCCACGCTCTTTGTCTTTAACTAGTACGTTCATCGGGGCGTTATCATAGACTACGACTGGTACTTTTGAGCTCATCGCCTCAAGCAATACCGTACCAAGCCCCTCAGAGTGCGAGGCAAATACGTAGATATCAAAGCCTTTTATGATATTTGCCGCGTCTTTTCTAAAACCAGTAAATATAATCTTATCTTTTTTGCTAAAAATCGAGGCAATCTCATTTTTTGTGCTTTCACTGATATTTCCTGCAAAAACTATTGTGGCGTCCTTCTCTTTTAAAATCTCTTTTGCGGCACTTGCAAAGTCAAAGACTCCTTTTTTGCGGTAAAGAGAGGTGAAAGTACCGATGACTAGCTCATCTTGAGATATATTAAACTCATCTCTAAATGTACTTTTTGTAGCATATATCGCCTCCACATCAACCGTGCTTGGCATAAAAAAGAGCTTATCTTTGCTAACTCCGATGCTTAACAGGTACTCTTTGACACTATCTGAGATGTATAAAATTTTATCAAATAGCTTTTTGTGCATGAGTTTTGAAAGAAAGCCTTTTATAGGAAAAAGATTATGCCTTTCCTTGTAAAATTTAACGCCTTTGCTTCTGTAAAATAGTCCAGCAATTGCTCCAACCCAGCTATCAGTCGAGCCATGTGTGATTACGATATCTATCTTGTTTGAGCTTATCGTTTCGCAAAGTGCTGGTACGCTTTTATGAAAATTTTTCTTATTCATCTCTTGTGCTATAACACTAAAGCCTTCTTTTTTTGCAATGCTTTCTATCTGAGAATTTGGGTTGCAAAAAAGTATGACATTATGACCCATCTCGCGCATAAAACGCATCTCGTTTAGCGTCTTATTTTGCTCGCCACCCCAGTTAAAAAGTGTCTGCGTGTGAAGAATATTCATCTGCCTATCCTAAAATTTCTTTTATTTTGGCTTTTATTTTTGGCATTTCGTCGCTAAAATCCATCAAGGTCTTTTCTATTCCATGCTTTGCTATGCCCTCTTTATCGCAAGGCACAAAGTCCCAGTCTTTTTGATAGACGATGTGTTTCCCCATATTTTGGATACCATTTTGTGCTGTATAGCCATTTTCCATGAGTGAGTTATCCCAAGGCCCCCACTCAAAAGCATTACTTGGACCAAAAAAGGCTATGACTGGTACATCATTTGCAGCGGCAATATGCATGATGGCGGTATCAACACCGATAAAAAGGCTTGAACGCTTCGATAAGGTGATCGTTTGTTTCAAATTTAGCTTGCCACCTAAATTTATGGGCTCACTTTTGCAAATTTTTAGTACGCTTGTTAGCTTTTCTAACTCATTTTCTTTATTATCACTTGTTAGCACGACCTTTACCCCAAGTTCATTTTCGCAGTAGTCGATGAGCTCTGCCATGCTCTTGTCATTTGCGCATTTAAACATCCAGCGGCTTGTAAGATGCATATGTACAAAGCGTTTTGGTAAATTTAGACGCTCCACACTCTCGTCCGAAAATACACTCACCTTTTTGCTAACCGGTTCAAATCCCAAAGCCCTTAAAGCATTTAGATTATGATCGATCGTATGTGAAAAATTTTCATAGTATTTTGCTTTGACGTTTAGAAGTTTATTTATTGATTGATTTTTGCCAAGAAAGCCTACTATTTTTTTGATCTTTGCGTATTTTGAGATGATGATACCACGATCCCCCGTAGTTGTTTGTATGGCCATATCGTATTTTTCTTTTTTGATGGCTTTTATAAATTTTATCTCGGTAATTAGTTTTTTAAAAAAGCCAGAATTTGCACTTTGTCTATCGTAAATGTGGATTTTATTTATATAAGGATTGCCCTCAATCATCTCTTCAGTCCCTTTATTTAGAGCAAAGTCGATGGTCGTATCTGGATAGTAGTGGTGCAAATTTTCAATAAGAGGCGTGGTCAAAAGCACGTCGCCGATGTTCCTAAATTTAATTACTAATATTTTCATTTTATGTATTTCCAAAATGTGTACTGAGCGTAAAGTCTGGCTATGACGTAGCCAGTAAAGCCCTCTTTAAAGCCACCTTTTAGCACGTAAAGCTTAAAAAATGTCCACGCTGGGCTTGTAAGCGCCTTTAGTAAATTTCTCTTTGCGCCCATGCTTGAGTAGCGATTTTGCTTAGCGATAAACTGCTCGATGCTCTCATATGCGTAATGCAAGAAGTGGTTTTTAAGCGCGCCAAGCCTTTGTGGGCCGTCATTTAAAACGACCTTTTCATGCACGGCTCTGCCATCAAATTTGGCAAAATTTTTGTTAAAAAGCCTCACTGTGTAGTCTGGATAGAGCCCCATATTTTTGATCGCTTTGCCAAAGAAAAAATTTAGCCTAGCTACGTTGTAGGCCATAAATTTTGGCTCTTTTAGTGTATTTACAAGCTCATTTCTAAGCTCATTTGTGATCACCTCGTCACTATCAAGTACAAAGATCCACTCGTTTTTAGCTAGATCCACGCCCTTTTGCTTTTGCGCGCCAAATCCCAGCCAAGCTTGCTCATAGAATTTAACATTACTAAAATTTTGACAAATTTGCTTTGTGCTGTCGCTTGAGCCACTATCAACCACGATGACCTCATCAGCAAATTTAGCGCTCTCTAACACCTCTTTTAGGTATTTTTCGCTGTTAAAAGTTAAGATGACCACACTTAGCATTTATACTCTTTTTCGTAAAATCTTTTAAAGCGTTTGTGAAACCAAAAGTACTCCTCAGGCCTTGCTCTAACCATCTCTTCGCACGCGCTGCACTGCATTTGCGTTACTTTTTGCACCGCTTCTTCTTTGTCAAATTTATTTATATCAATGGCTGGCGAAAAGCAAATTTCACTTATGTTTTCATCTTTTTGATAGATAAATGCATTAATTATTAGGGCATTTGTTTTTTGAGCTAGCACGCTCGCAGCTGGCGTGTGAAGTACATCTTTGTCAAAAAATTTCACCTTTATGCCATCTTTTGGAGCGGTATTTTGATCGACTAAAATTCCCACTATTCGCCTAGTTTTTAGCGCTTTTAAGATGTCTTTTGCGCCGCCATCTTTGTCAATGAGCTCCACGTCAAACTGCGATCTATTTGCACTTAAAATTTTATCCATGCTTTTACTATCAAGCTTTCTGCCAAGCACTGAGACTGCACCAAAACGAGCAGCCATTGCTAAGCTAAAAAGCTCCCATTGCCCAAAATGCGCGGTCGTCACGATAATCGGACGATCAAGCTTAAGCGCTTCAAGCAGATTATGCTCATTTTTAAAACTAACTTTTTCAAGCACTTTTTGCTTTGTTGTATTTTGATTTAGGATGAAATTTATACCAAGGTATTTTGCAAAGTTGTAGTAGCATTTTTTAGCGATCTCAAGCTTCTCTTTCTTGGTTTTTGTATCACCAAAAGCAAGGTTTAAATTTGTCATAACGACGTGAAGTCGCTTTTTATTAAGATTCATATACGAAAAAGCTAAAAATTTAGCGAGCAAATCTCTAAGTGAGCTAGGCAGTAAAAATATCAAAAATTTTAAAGTATAAAAGCCAGCCAGATAGAGCCTATCCATTTAGTAGCCTTTTTGCAAAATTTGCAATCGTTTCTGGGAAAATCTCTCTTATGCAAAAGTCGTTTTTATCGATACTTCTCGCGTCTATTTGCTTACCCATATCTATAACTAAATTTTTATCCGTGATGTAAGCATTTCTGTGGCTTGGACGGTTGCCAAAAAGCGTGATAGAAGGCCTATTTATCGCCCATGCAAGGTGTGTTAGGCCACTATCGTTGCCAATTACCAAATCACAACTAGCGATGTAATCTATCATATCTTTTATGCTTAGTTTTTCAAGTAGCTTTACCTCGGTGCCCAAGATGATCGCCTCTGCTCTTGCTTTTTCGCTGTCGTTGCCGTAGCAAAGATAAATTTCACATCCATCAAGCAGTCTGATCACTTGTTTAAATTTGTCATAAATTTTACTCTCTTCACTCGCAAATGCAGCGATCAATACACGCTTTTTGCCACTTTCATTTTTAAAATTTCCAACTATTTCAAAGCATGGCGATTTTTCTAAAATTTCACTTCTATCAAAGCTAAAATTTAGAGCAAATCCTGCAAGGCTTAGATTTCTAACTATTATGTTTTCGTTGTAGTCAATTTTGAATTTATGCTTGTAAAGTCTAGCAGCTATTTTCTCTTTGACGCTTTCTTTGCTAAAACCGTAAATTTCTTTACCAAGTAGTTTTGCGACGACGGCTGATTTAAAAAGTCCCTGCATATCAATTACTTTGTCAAATTTACCAAGCGTTTTTATGATCTTGTAGCTTTTTTTAAAGCTCTCTTTAAGTGGTAAAACGACTAGCTCGTCGATTAGTGGATGATCTTTTAAAAGGCTTGCAAAACGAGCATCAACGAGCCATGTGATATGGGCATTTGGATGGTGCTTTTTGATAAACTGAAGCACTATAGCCGCATGGACAATGTCACCAAGTGCTGATAGCTTTACAATGGCTATTTTTAGTTGATTTTTGTTTTGCATTGATCACTTTAGATATAAATTTTTGGTATGATTTTAAGAAAAAATGCTTAAAAAAGGGCTAAAATGGCAAAAAGCTACATCTGTGTTTTTGACTGCGAGACTATACCTGATGCAAATTTGATAAGAAAAATTTACGGCATTGACGGAAGTGATGAAGATGTGAGCATCCAGGCGATGGCTTTACAAAAAGAGGCTAGTGGCAACGAGTTTTTACCTGTGATGTTTCATAGAGTTGTGGCGATCTCTGCGGTAATGGCCGATGAATATGGTAAATTTTTAAAAGTTAGTACAATGGAGGGCAGGGACGAATGCGAGATCATCGCTAAATTTTTAAAATTTATAAATGACTACAATCCAAGGCTTGTTAGCTTTAATGGCCGCGGCTTTGACCTGCCTATGCTAATGGTACGTGCGATGCGATATAACCTAAATGCGGCGGCTTATTATGAGAGCGAAAACAAAGAGCTAAATAAAAACAAATGGGAAAATTATAGAGCCAGATATTCGCCTAAATTTCACCTTGACCTGCTTGATTTTATAAGCGATTTTGGAAGTGTAAGAGGGCTAAAGCTCAACACTCTTTGTGCTAGCTTAAATTTACCTGGCAAGTATGACGTGCACGGTGATCAGGTACTTGAGCTCTACTACGCTGGCGAGCTTGATAAGATCAACGAATACTGCGAAAGCGACGTTCTTAACACCTACTGGTTATTTTTAAAATTTGAGCTTTTGCAGGCAAATATCTTGCAAGATGACTATATAAATCACCTAAGTGTGATGAGCGAGTTTTTGGCGAAAAACTGCTCTCATAGGGGATATACCGAAGTCTTTTGCGAAGCCATAAAAGATGAGCTAGCTAGACTTAATGGCAAGCTTGATTACGAGATCAAGGTTCAAAAAGAGAGTGAGGATTATGAGGAATTTGATGATTTTGGCGATCTTGACGGCACAAAAGATACCCCTGAACAGCTAAATGAGCGTTTGGCAAGACAAGGACTTGATGGACTTTTGAAAAAGGCTAGTGAAGTTACCTCAGCTACCAAAAAAGATAAGAGTTTTATAGAAGAAAAACTACCTGAAATAAATTTGGACGAAGAGTAGAAATTCTACGCTTTTAGGCTGTAAAATATCTTTTGCTACTCTATGGAATTATTATCCTGATCCGCGGAATATCACGGGTACTCAAATCCAAATTCATACTCTTTTAAAACTCCATTAGAAAATATGAATTTCTCGTAATAAAGTGGCATATCAAATTCTTGCAAGAGGTTGCTTTCATTTTGCTCAGTAATGTAGGTGACGATAGAAATGGCGTTTTCTTCTTGTAGATCGTTTGACTTGCCTAGCTTCTTTAAATTTGGTCTTGTTTGTCGCCAAGTTTGATGCCATAATTTGTAGTAAAAATTTTTATTATATTTACTTTTGTAAAATATTTCTGATGCTAATTGGGTCATCTATGACTGCTAAGTTACATTTACCCCACTATTTTCTGTTTGTTCAAATTTTTAGTTCAATATTTTATAGTAGCTTTGCTAGACATTAAGAGTTTATAAATAAATATATTTACTTTTTAATATGTTACTCAAATTACCTAATTACTACTTTTTTATAAAAGTTTTTTCTCATGTCATTAAGAATTTTTGAAGTGATTTGATTTATATAAAGTCTATTCTTTTTACCATGATCTGCGTAGTAATTTTCTACTTTATTAATTTTTTCATCGTTTGCAGTTTCATCTATATATCCAAATTTCCAAGTGTACTCATACAAATAAAATTCCGAGGCTAAATTTTTAAAAAGTATATAAAAATCTACTATGTTTCCGTCTCTGTCTTGAGTTCCGCCTTTAAACTCAACTATATCGCCATTAGCTGTAACGCTCCACATAGACATATCGTCGTAACAAAAACTCCATTTTTTCATTTTCTCTTTGTAAATAATGGCACACTCTTTTATGCCTATTGCTCGACCCAGATTGTCTTCATTATAATTACGTAAAATCTTTACAGAATAGCTATCGCTGCCTATTTTAAAATAATAGTTAGATGCGTCTTTGTATTTAAAATTTGGTATTTCATCTTTTCCCATACCGTTACAAGTTAGTAATGATACTAATAAAAATGCACTATTTAAAAATTTGAAAAATTTCAGCATTTCTAATCCTTGTATAATTTTCTTTTCTATCTCTTTTGCTTTGGTCGTCGGTCCCCCTATTAATAACATAAGTTATTTTATCCACTACATTTTCATTATTTGAGTCATTTTTACTCTCATCTGCTATTTTGTGTAGATTATTAGAAAGCCAAAACCATGCAGCACTCATTATCGCGTATTTTCCATATTCGGCTACTAAAGTTAGATTTTCTACTATATTATCTTCAGTATTAAAATTTTTATTAATATAGTTATTGAAATTTGAGTAGCCGCTTCTCCCGGTTAAATGAAAAAAGCCCCTGTCTATAAAATTCCAACCATCGTCTCCACCTTTATTGCCATTTTTATCACTATAAACTTAGTTACCTATATTAGGTCTATTCTCTTCTTCAATAGCAATAAGTTCGTCCGCTTTATTTGGATTTTCTTTAAATTTGCTTCTAAAAACAGTTCTGAGTCTATCTGCGTTTTTATATAATATATTCTCGCTTATCTCTTCGGCTTTAAAAAGTAAAAAATAAGCCAACTAAAAGAAAAAATATAAAATATACCATACTTTATATCTTTTTAAATTTATTTTGATCGCTGCAATTCTTTAAAATATTCTTTTGATACAAGCATATTTTTTGGTACCCATTGCTTTTTGTTTATCGCCTCACATGCTTCAAAATTTACTACAGCTCTTTTGTTTTCATCGGCATCTATTCGTAGTGCTAGGTAGCATCATTGTCTTCATATATGTATTCATCTGCAAAGTAGGCTAGTTTCTCGCCATATTCTTCATCATCTGTCTCTGGGTTAAGATCTATATTTTTATTCCTGGCTACTCCAGATATTTTTACAATATCTTTATATGCGTTATTTTCATAGGTTAGACTAAATTTGATCTTATCTTTTGCTAACTGCTTTGTACTTAAATTTATACTTATGGTATCTGTTTTGTATGTAAAGACTTGTGCAAACGAACCACTACAAAAACACTATAAAAAATATAAATAAAATTTTTTCATCTAGTTTCCTTTATGTTGTCAATATTGCCATTTTCTATGGTAGGTAGACTCTAATTGGGTATAAAATTATCTGGATACACAAATGTAAAATTATGGTCCAAAAGCTTATAAATTTAAGCCTATCATCAAGCTCATTAATAATATAGATTTAGGTTGCATCTTCTATTCTTTTATCAAATTTATTAGTCAGGTAAATTCCAAGATATAAAATGATATGCATCTACTTTGTCATTTTTCTCTTCAAATAACCATAATTCATAACTGTTGTCAGGATTGTGCTCACTTTTAGGAGCAAATAATTGAACCAAAAGAGTGTTTTTGTTTATCCATTTAAAATCAAAATCATAAGTTAGATTATCTGCATCATAAGCTATATATCTCGTATTTTTCAAAAGCTCTACATCTTTTAACTCTGGTTTTGGTGAAAAAAATAACGTTAAAATATAATCTTTCCATACATCTAATATAGTAGCACCAATATAAGTATACATACTGTCGTTCCAAATTTTCTTTGCAAGCTTTTTACAGTCTTTATTCAAAAACTTTTTAGGTATTGTCTTTTTTCCCAGTTATAATCATAATTATCTGTTGCAAATGATAAATTTACAGCTATAAGTAAAGCTAAGATTATTTTAAAGATTGATTTCATAAATATATCGTTCATTATTAATCGGGTAAATTTTTAGACGTAAAACTATATACATCTACGCTACCATCTTCTTCTTCATATAGCCATAATTCACAGCTTGATTTAGAATATTTATCAGCATGAAAATGTAGTTGTATCAAAAGACTTTTGTTGTTTAACCACTTAAAATCAAAGTCGTAACAAAAATTTTTATTACACTCTTTGTATTTTTGATTTTTTAGATGTTGTATTTCTTTAATTTTTAAGTCGTAGTCTCCATATAAATTTAAAATAGGCTCTTTGTATATATTCAATATAGTTGTTTGACGATAGGAAACCTTGCTTTCATTCCAAATGTCTTTTGATATTGTTTTGCAACCTTGACTCAAAAACTTTTTTGATATTGTCTTTTGCTTCCAGCTATCATAATAATCATCTATATAATCATCTGTTGCAAATGATAAATTTACAGCTATAAGTAAAGCTAAGATTATTTTAAAGATTATCCTCATAATATTTCCCCAAAAGTATTTTTATATCCCTCTTTTAATATCTCAATAGGATCTGCTAAGTCTTTACGCCTTTTAAATTTATTGTTTGGATCATTGGTGACGGTTAAAGGATCATCTTTGTTGGCTCCATTTGTAAAGTACTCAAAGTGAAGCATGGTTACTATTTTTTTATCAACTATATTTGGGTGATCACCGTTATCAATCATTAGTCCAGAATATCCTATAACCTGACCTTTTCGCACCATATCACCCGCTTTTACTTTTACTCTTGAAGGATCAACCTCGCCATATCTTATTATAAAGCTACCAAATTCTACTGTGTCATATTGTATCGTTATGTGATCGGTTTTACAGTAAAAATTACCAGTCTTTATTACTTCGCCATCAGCTATAGATACTATCTCTACATCTGACTTAAATGTTTTTATGTCTACATTCTTTTTAAAAGGCATATCTGTATATAGATCTCTTGCGGCGTGTTGTCTTTTGCCATTGTTTCTATTTCTGCCAAATATTGCTTGGCTCTCGCCCTTATCTCCTAACATAAGCGTCCAGTCATATTCCATACCTCTATTATTTAAAGGCTTGATTTTTAGTGGAAAAACTATCTCATTGCTCATCTCCACTTTTACTAAGACTTCTTCATCCCCATCTTTCCACATACCTTTATCTACTCTAGTTAAACTCTTTGATTCATTAAAAGAGTTAATAAATTTATTCATATTCTCTTTACTTAATAAATTTATACCAAGCTTATCATCTTTATCTGCATTAGACTGATTACTAGAGCTCTCTTCTTTTGCATAAATTTGATAGCTCTTATTTGTATTCTCATCACTTTTTAGCTCTTTGCTTAGCTTGTCGTCTTCATAGATATTTATCTCATTTGATGAGATATCTTTGCTTATATATAAGTAATTACCATTTTTTATTAAAGCATCGTCTTTATTATTGCTAAGCTTTAATTTAGCATCAAATGCCTTCTCTTTTATAGCATGCTCAAACTCATATATAACTAGCTTATCATCTTTAAATTTAATATATAAAGGTATCTTTATATCTATTCTTATATGATTTTTGCCATATCTTGTATAAAACTTAAATTTATCCTTATCACCTTCAAGATATGCAAAAAATACTATAGTATGACCACCTTGCTTTAGCTTATCTAGATCATCTTTTTGTATAACATCTGAAATTTTAAATGTTATCTCTTTACCCTTTTGATCTTTTAGAGCTACCACATCTTTTGGATTTGATTTGGATAGCTCATCATATTCTTTACTTTTTATGACCTTATATCCCCAAAGTATCTCTTTATGTCTCTTACTACCTTTTTCTTGTTTATATATAGCCTTTAAGCATATTGGCTCATTTGTCTTAAATGGATACTCACTATCAGAGATTACATTTGTTATATGATCTGTTATATCTCTTAACGAGACCTTATTGCTATAGCAAAAGTTAGAGCTACTCTTATCTTGATATCCTAAAGATATTACAGCTGTATCAGAGTGAGCATGAATATCTTTAGTGCTATAAACTTTACTTAGATCACTTGAATAAAGTATAAATTTAGTATCTCCTTTATTCTCTTTGTCTATTGGGATATTAAATGTAGCTGTATATGAGTTCTTGATATCTGAGTCTTCATTTTTTACTAAAGATATACTCTCATATATACTTTTATCAAAGCAGTGATGAAGATATATCTTATCTATATCTTCACTTGCCTTACCATCTTCGTTTTCAATGATGAGATTGTTTATTGTAAGAGTAAGACCTGAACTTGATGCTGATGTAGGCACTACATTGTTGCCATGAGCTAGACGAAGCTTTATATCAAACATAGCTGAGCCTTTATCGTCTCTTAGGGTAAAGTTATTCTCTTTGGCGAAATTTAATAAAGAGAAATTTAGGTGTTTGTTGTTAGATGTTTGGTCTTCAAAGTACTTCATACTTATAACGCCATCTTCTAGTTTATACTCTATATCATCGCTATTTTGCTTTATGCTAGTAAAGGTAGCACCATTTATCTTATCTTCTTCATTTTTGTTTTCTTGATAGAGTATTACCGTATCTTTGCTCTTTGCATTTTTAAATTTTATCTCTTCATTTTTACTATCTTCATAAGAGTCAAATTTAAAGTCAGTAAGTATTAGCTCGCATAAATTTACTTTACCATAGTTTGGCCTACTAGAATTTAGCTCCTTTGGGTTTAGCTCACTGCAATCAAATGGAGTTTGACAAGCTAGCACAACGGTAAATTCGCTCTTTTTAGGCTGAAAGACTCTAATAGGAGTTGTCATCTTCCTTGGGCATAGCAAGAGTATATTTTCTTGTTTATAAAATTCCTCCTCTCTTTGCCTTAAAAGCTTATTTATTCTTGAAGTGTTTGAAGCATTTGAGCTGATTAAATTTACGCAGTATATGTTTTCAAGGTTAAAGGTCTTTGTACTTTGAGTACTTAATAAAGAATTTATCTTTGTAACAAATGGCTGAAATAATGCCTCACATTTTGATGTACCTGGTGCGTTTAAATTTGATCCATTTTCTTGAAGCTTTATAAATTCTAAATGAGTGACGTTCTGGATGATCTCTTTATTGTTTTGATTTTTTAATTTATATTTTGCTTTGGATATATTTAAATGACTAAAAACATCTATGCACTCGGCAAAATTAACATTTTGTTCATCACTTTCATAAAGCCCAAACTGATTTGAAATTTTTTCTCGCAAAAGAGATATTTTATTACTTACTTCATCACTAAAGCTCTCATATGCTAGCCAAAACCAGGCCTTAAAACGATTTTTGCTTTTGATATGGCTTGCTAGGGATGGATCAATATTACTTTTCTTGCTGATATAAAGAAGTGCTAAAAGTGCGACATGCTCTCTTGAAATTTGGCTGTTTTGCGTATCTGAAGTAAGTGAAAGGGCTTGTAAATTTTTAAGTGGCGAGTTGTTTAATTTTTGATTTATCTCTTGGATTAGTGGCGTAAGCTTTTGCTCCAAGATGGCATTTAGTTGATCTTCCGAGCTAAATTCAAACTCAGGCAAAGTATTGGCACTTCCAGACTTTGTATAAGCCTCTTTTGCGGCGTCATTTATCTTTTTAAAAAGTTCATCTGTATTTATCTTTTCTATGGTAGTCGTACTCGCGGTGTTAGCAATAGCTCGCTTGACATCTTTTATGACTTTGTCTTTGTTTTTTTTATAAATTTGAGCACAAATAAGTTCTATATCATCTTTTAGACTAAAGCCATATCCAATGAGTAGTTTGTTGTTAGATATAAATGGTCTGCTTATGTCATTGTCATATGAAAATTTTATAATATCTATTAAAGTCCTTTTAAAAATTACATCATTTCTGGGCGTTAGAGGCATTAAACTTCCTTGGAAATTTTTGCTAAATATTAGCACAAACTTAAAAAGTATTCAACAATAAAACTTTATAGTAAAAATTTATGTCAAAAACATAAATTTGCATGTTTTTATTTTTGACAAGGCTACTTAAAAGGGCTTGTAAAATTAAAGCGCCTTTATAAACTCTTTAAATTTATCGCCTCGCTCGGCATAGCTCTTAAACTGATCAAGGCTTGCAGCTGCTGGGCTTAGAAGCGCTATCTCGTTGGTCTTTAGCTCTTTATTTATCTCATTGACAGCATTTTGCAAAAAGTCGCATTTTAAGGCTGGTATGCCAAATTTAGTCGCTAATTTCATGAGTTTGTCACTATTTGAGCCGATGGCGTAAATTTTTACTCTTAAATTCTTCAAGTCTTCAAAAAGTGGCGTCATATCAACACCCTTATCATCGCCACCAAGTATTAGATGTATGAAATGATCTTTGTAGCGTTTTACGGCTTGTATGCTCGCATCTATGTTAGTAGCTTTTGTGTCATTGACCCAGATTCTGCCATTTTTATCGCTAAATTCTTCAAGCTTGTTTGCCTCGATGACGAAGGTATTTAAAAGTGCGATATCGCAGCGGTCAAATAAAATTTTCTCTACCGCAAGTGCTAGCAGCGCATCAAGCAAAAATGGCGTTTTAAAATTTATATCATCTACGCTTACACCGCAAAATTTAGCCAGATCGCTCTCATCTTTGTAAGTGATCACTTTTGCCCTTGTTGGCGTGTTGGCGTAAATTTCAGGCACGATCGCCACGCTACTTTCACTCATGCTAGCAAGCGGCTTTAACTTAGCCTTTTCGTATTCGCTCATATCGCCATGCCAGCTTAGATGGTCTGGAGTGATCGGCAAAAGCACGTAGATACCAGGTGTGGCGTGATTTGTGTAGTGAAGAGTAAATGAGCTAGTCTCAAGTATCCAAATTTTAGCGTGCGGATCTAAATTTGCCAGCGCAATGCCAACGTTGCCGCCCATGACTGAGCCCTTGCTCTCTAGTAGGTGCTGTGTCATCTTGGTTGTCGTAGTCTTGCCGTTTGTGCCGCTTATCCAGATATTAAATGGCAGATTTTCTTTATAAATTTCATAAAAATAGTCATACTCGCTTACCAAATTTCTAGCTTTTTTAATAAGCTCGTGATGAGGCGGGATACCTGGACTTGGTATCTCTAGGCTACTTTTTACTGGATCAAATTCGCTAACTGGCAAAAGAGCATTGCCAAACTCATCTTTTGAAATTTCACTAAATTTATCATCATAGATATCCCAAAGGCCGTCTTTTGTGAAATTCTTTGCGATCGCCTTTATCGTGCCACCATAGCCAAATAGCGATTTTCTCATGGCTTTCCTTATCTGATCTTTAGCGCAGTTAGTGCGATTAGGTTCGCTAAAAGTGCGATGATCCAAAAGCGAACGATGATCTTATTTTCCGCCCAGCCTTTTATCTCAAAATGATGATGTATAGGCGCCATGAGAAAAATTCTGCGTTTGAAAATTTTAAAGCTTCCCACTTGTAAGATGACGCTTAGAGTTTCAACGACAAAGATGAGGCCGATGATGATGAGTAAAATTTCGTTTTTTGTCGCAACGCCCATAAAACCGATATATGCTCCAACGCTTAGGCTGCCGCTATCGCCCATAAAGACTTCAGCTGGATGGCAGTTAAACCATAAAAAGCCCATCAATGAGCCAATTAGGGCTGAAGAGACAACAACGCTTTCACCAACACCTATTATCTTTGGCAAGAGTAAATATGAGCTAAAGACAGCGTGTCCGCAGATATAAGCAAAAACGCCAAGTGTTAAAAGTGAAAATATCGATGGCACGGTAGCTAGCCCGTCAAGCCCATCTGTTAAATTTACTGAATTTGAAGCAGCGACTATGACCAGTGTCCAAAAGAAAATGGCAAAAATTTTTAAATCCAAAATAGGTTGCTTAAAAAAAGGTAGATAAAACTCGGTGCTAAGCTCATGACTTGTATATAAAAAAATAGAAATTACAAAAGCTATTAAAAACTGAAAAAAGAGCTTTGCTTTTGGGCTTAGGCCAGCGTGATTTTTTGCTCCTAAAATTTTGCTGTAATCGTCCTTGTAGCCAAGCAGTGTAAAGCAAACTAGGCAAAAAAGCGATGTTAAGACAAATGCGTTATCAAGCCTTGCGCAAATTATCGTGGAAAGTACGGCTGTGAAGACAAAGATAAGTCCGCCCATGGTCGGCGTTTTGGCCTTTTTTTGGTGAGTTTGTGGGGCAAGCTCGTAGATAGGTTGGGCGGCGTTTTTTGCCTTTGCCCAAGTGATAAATTTGGGCATCAAATAAGCTGTGAGTGCAAAAGCGATGAAAAAAGCGATACCAGCACGGACGGTGATGTATTGAAAGATATTAAAATTTAAAATTTCATAGATATAGTAAAACATGAGAGCCTTTATTTTTAAAAAAAGCAATTTTAGTATAATGGCCTTAAAAATTATCTAAAATTAAGGATAAATTTTCAAAATGAGTCAAAAAACTATTTTAATAATAACTGATGGTATTGGATTTAATAAAAGCGGTAAATTTAACGCATTTGAGGTGGCTAAAAAGCCAAATTACGAGAAATTTTTTAAAGAAATTCCAAACTCACTTATAAAAACTTCTGGAAACGCTGTGGGACTACCTGAAGGGCAGATGGGAAACAGCGAAGTAGGGCATATGTGCATAGGAAGCGGACGAGTTTTGTATCAAAATTTGGTCAAAATTTCACGCAGCTTCGCTGACGGCTCGATATCAGAAAATGAAGCCCTAAAAGCTCTTTTTAAAAAGTGCAAGAAGATCCACGTCATAGGGCTTTATAGCGACGGCGGAGTGCACTCTCATATGGAGCATTTTGATGGCATGTGCGAGCTTGCTAGTAAAAATGGCTGCGAAGTTTTTGCCCATGCTATTACCGATGGACGCGACGTTAGTCCAAATAGCGGTATAAATTTTATAAAAAGCTTGGAGGCTAAATTTAAGGTAGCTACCGTTTGTGGGAGATTTTACGCGATGGATAGAGATAAACGCTGGGAACGTGTAAAAGAGGCCTACGATAGCTTGGTAAATGGAGCAAATTTAAGCAGCTTATCGCCAAGTGAGTATCTACAAAAAAGCTACGATGAGGGAGTGACAGATGAGTTTGTAAAGCCAGCAAGCTTTAATGGCTTTAAAGGCATAGGCGAAGATGACGGCGTGATTGTAATAAATTTTAGAAATGATAGAGCAAGAGAGATATGCCAGGCTCTAGGCGAGGAGAAATTTAGCGAGTTTGAGCGACCTTTTGCTATCAAAAATCTAATCACCATGACCGAATACGACGCAAATTTTAAATTTGAAGTGCTATTTAAAAATGAAAAGATAAACAACACTCTAAGCGAGGTCATAGCAGCGGCTGGACTAAGGCAGCTTCACACGGCTGAGACTGAAAAATATGCCCACGTAACATTTTTCTTTAATGGCGGCGTCGAGGAGCTAGCCAGCAACGAAACGAGGGTGCTTATCCCTAGCCCAAAGGTAAAGACCTATGACGAAAAGCCAGAGATGAGCGCAGCAGAGGTTTGCAAAGCCGTGCTAAAAGGTATGGATGACGAGCAAGACTTCATCGTGGTAAATTTCGCAAATGGCGATATGGTGGGGCACACTGGCAACTATGAGGCTGCTATAAAAGCAGTTGAAGCGGTGGATACGGCTCTTGGAGAAATTTACACTAAGGCGAAAGATAAAAACTATGCGATGATCATCACGAGTGATCACGGAAACTGCGAAGAGATGCGCGATAGCAGCGGTGAGCTACTGACAAACCACACGACTTATGATGTCTTTTGTTTTGTGATGGCTGATGGCGTAAAAAAGGTAAAAAATGGCGGTCTAAACAACATCGCTCCTAGTGTTTTAAAGATCATGGGGCTTGAAATTCCAACTGAGATGGACGAGGCGTTAATATAAAAGAATGGAACTAGTCGAGTTTTTTGGAGCTGATAAAGTTATAACCTTTATGCTCCTTTTTGCGCGTCTTAGTGGGCTTATCGTATTTTTTCCTTTTTTTTCTCACAATCAAATCCCGCTTAGCGTAAAAACTTTGCTAGTTTTCGCCCTTTGTGTCGTACTTTTCCCATTATCTCACGCTCATGAGCATGCTATAAATTTTTTGATCATGGAAATTTTAAGTGAGGCTATGCTCGGACTTTGCGCTGGGCTTTTGCTAAATATCGTTTTTGCAATACTTCAAATGGCTGGCGAGCAGATCTCTATGATCATGGGTTTTTCGATGGCTTCAGTGCTTGATCCGCAAACTGGTACAAATTCGCCAGTGATCGCAAATATTCTAAATTTTATCGCGCTTCTTGCATTTTTGATGCTTGATGGACACCATTTGATATTACAGTTTTATTCCACTTCACTTTCTGCTATACCGCTTGGAGATTTTTATCCAAGAAGTGGTGTGATGAGCTACGCCCTAAAGCTTTTTGGCAATCTTTTTATGTTTGGATTTGTTCTGGCTTTTCCTATCATCGCACTTTCTATACTTTCGGATGCTATTTTTGGCATGCTTATGAAAACTATGCCACAATTTAACCTATTAGTCGTTGGTTATCCTATTAAGGTAAGTATCGGCTTTTCGGTTTTGATAGCTATTTTAGCTGGCATTATAAAAATCATAACTGATATGATGGTGCAGATTTTAAACGATATGCCAGCACTATTTTTTTAAGTAAATAGCAATGAAATTTATCATAGAATACAGCCTCAAGCTCTTCAAGGAGGGATTATGAAAGTTGCACTTGTAAACAAAAACCCCGCAGTTTCTCGCCTTATAACGTTAAGTTTAAATAAGCTAGGCATAGAATATAGCGAATTTGACGATGTTAATAGTGTTGGCGATCAATTTGATTATATTATCATCGATAGTGATATGGATAGCAGTGATGTTGATTTAAATCAAAAGATAATGTATCTAGCACCTAGAGGCGGTGAAAAGCCAGATTTTGCTGATGTTATGCTTGAAAAGCCCTTTTTACCAACAGAATTTATTAGTTTGTTTGAACAAAACAAAGATACTGACAATGATAAAGAACTTGAGCTTGGATTAGATGAGCCTACAAATTTTAATGACTTTGACGAAAGTAATAAAAACTTTGATGATTTAGAAAATTTTGAGCTTCCAGAAATTGATATGGGTCTTGAAAATTTAGCAAAAGAAGATGATAAGGCAGATAAATTTGATAATGAGGCTTTAGATGACGAGTTTTTAAAAGAGGAGCTAAGTGAACTAGAGACCGAGGATTTAAAGGATAAAGATATCAGTTTTGATGAAACAGACACTGAACTCATAGATGATGATATTATAAATGACATAGCTAGCAAGTATATGGCTGATTCAGAAGATATAGATAAATCCTTAGAGCAAAACAATGAGCCGCCTGTGATAAAAGAAGAGCATAGCAATGACTTTGATGAGCTTAGTTCGCTTGTAGATGAGATAGATGATATGGGTGAGAGCGACTTGGCAGATGAAGAGGCGAAAAACGAGCTTGATAAAATGGTTGAGCAAAATTCTCAAAATTTAGAAACTACCGAGCTTAATGAAGATTTTGTAGATGATATAAGCCAAAGTAAAAAAGAGCTAAGCGAGATCGAGTCTTTGGATAAAGAGCTAAACGAAGAAGCTAGCGAAGATAGTGAAAATTTTGATGAGCTAGAGACTGATTTTGGTAGTGATGAAAAATTTGAGCCTGAAAGCAGCGAGATAAATTTGATAGATGAAGCTAGTCAAAATTTAGAGGAAGATATAGATAAAGAATCTACCCAAGAAACAGAGGAGATTTCTTTGGATGAAGATATAGACCTTGAAAAAGAGCCAACTAAAGAAGATCATGAAGAAATTTCTGAAGAAGTCCTTGCTCAAGAAGATCTAGGTATGGTAGATGAGACATTTGAGGAAGAAAATTTTAAAGAAGAGACGTTGGGTAGCCCAAATTTTAATGTAGCATCTATTGAAGAAATAGATGAAAATACGATGCAAGCAGCATTTGGATTAAATAATGCACCACAAACTAGCTCATGCAATGAAACAAAAATCGATACTGATTATAAAGAAGAGCTAACCAAAAAGATCACAAAACACGTCCATGAGTCGTTAAATGAAAGCTCGCTAAGAGATGTGCTAAAAGATATGAACATAAAGATAAATATAAGTTTTGAGGAAAAGTAGTTGCAAGGACAAATTTTAGTAGTTTCTGGGCCTAGCGGAAGTGGGAAAAGTACGCTTTTGGGTCGTCTTTTAAAGGAAGAGAAGGATCTTTATTTTTCTATTTCAAGTACGACAAGGGCAAAAAGAGAAGGTGAAGTCGATGGAGTGGATTACTATTTTATAAAAGAAGATGAGTTTAAAAGTGGCATAGAAAAGGGCGAATTTTTAGAATGGGCGCAGGTGCATAAAAACTATTACGGCACAAGTCTAAAGCCAGTTTTAGCAGCACTTGAGGCTGGAAAGATAGTTATATTTGACATTGATGTGCAAGGCTTTCACATCGCACTTGAAAAATTTAGAAGCTACATAACTTCAGTTTTTATCACAACTGCAAATAAAAAAGAACTTAAAAAACGCTTGAAAAACCGCGGAACTGATAGCGACGAAACGATAGAAAATCGCCTAATGAACGCAGTTGGCGAGATGGAGCATATCTTGGAGTATGATTATTTTTTAGTAAATGATGATATCGAAAAGAGCTACCGTGGATTAAAGTCAATACTTAGAGCGATGAGGCTAAAAAGCACGAAAATAGACTTAAGACGCGTTATTGATGAGTGGATAGATTGCTAGAAATTCAGGAATTTATGATAACATTTTGAAAAATTTATTGAGGAGAAAAAATGGGTTCTTTTAGTATTGGTCACTGGCTAGTTGTTTTAGCGATTATTGTTTTACTTTTTGGAGCAAAGAAGATCCCAGAACTTGCAAAAGGACTAGGCAAAGGCATAAAGACTTTTAAGGCTGAGATGGAAGATACAACACCTGAAAAAAGTGAGAAAGTCGAGTATAAAGAAGAGAGTGCTCCTAGTCAAAAAATAGAAGAAACAACTAAAAACGCATAGGTTTTAGAGTTGAAAAATAAAATAAAAGCTGAAATTTCAAAGGTTTTAGAGCGTGAATTTGTGCTTGAAAAGCCAAAGGATAAAAATTTAGCCCACTATGCTACGCCACTTTTTAGCCTAGCAAAGGAGCTAAGAAAGTCTCCAGCCATGATAGCTAGCGAGTTTGCTGATAAATTTAGTGATAGCAAAATAGTTGAAGCTAGTGCAGTAAATGGCTACTTAAACTTCAAGCTAAAAAGCGAGTTTTTAGATGAAATTTCAAAGCAAATTTTACTAGATAGCGAAAATTTTGCAAAAGAAGATGTGAAAAAAAATAGCTATTTAATAGAATACATTAGCGCAAATCCAACTGGGCCACTTCACATTGGACACGTTAGAGGTGCAGTTTATGGCGATACTTTGGCAAGACTTGGCAAAAGACTTGGCTACGCTATCTCAACAGAATACTATATAAACGACGCTGGCAATCAAATCGACCTGCTTGGTACTTCAATATCACTTGCGGCAAAAGAGCAGCTTTTTAACGAAAGCGTTGTCTATCCAGAGAAATACTACCGCGGGGATTATATTTTAGATATTGCTAGGATTGCAAGTGAGAAATTTGGCAAGGAAATTTTTTATGACGAGAGCAGAAATCTCGAGCTTGCCGAGTTTGGCAAGGATATCGTGCTTGAGATCATTAAAAAAGATTTAGCAGATGTCGGGATATTTATAGAGAGCTGGGCTAGCGAAAAGGCTCTTTATGACGGACTAGAGCCAACTATAAACAAGCTAAAACGTTCAAATCAAATGTACGAAAAAGATGGCGCTACTTATATCGCTTCAACCACGCTTGGCGATGATAACGATAGGGTCGTAGTTAGAAATGACGGCAGACCAACATATCTAGCTGGCGACATTATCTATCATAATGCTAAATTTGAGAAAAATTTTGATCACTACATAAACATTTGGGGTGCAGATCACCACGGATATATTGCAAGGCTAAAGGCTGCGATAAATTTTCTTGGATACGATGAAAACAAGCTTGAAGTGATACTTATGCAGATGGTTAGTTTGCTAAAAGATGGCAAGCCATACAAGATGAGCAAGCGTGCTGGTAATGCTGTGCTAATGAGCGATATCGTAAGTGAGATCGGTGCTGAGGCACTTAGATTTATCTTTATAAGCAAGGCAAATACGAGTAGTTTGGAATTTGACGTAGATGAGCTTAAAAAAGAGGATAACTCAAATCCTATCTTTTATATAAACTATGCTCATGCTAGGATAAATCAAGTCTTTGCAAAGGCTGGGAAAAATATTCAAGATATAATCAATGCAAACTTCGAATGCCTAGATGAAAATGCGAAAAATTTACTTTTTGAGGCGTTAGTCTTGCCTGAAATTTTAGAGGATGCTTTTATCTCAAGGCAGCTTCAAAAGATCCCAGACTATCTGAAGTCGCTGGCTGCTAGTTTTCATAAATTTTATAACGAAAACCGTGTGGTTGGAAATGAAAACGAAGATAGCCTGTTAAAAGTTTTCGCAGTTGTTGCTATCTCGATAAAAACAGCATTTAATATAATGGGAATCACAGCTAAAGATAGGATGTAGAATTTACATTTATTTTGGCTAAAAGCAACAAAATTAAATTTGAAAAAAGGTTTATTTAAAAATATCTCAAACTCATGATGCTCTTGAGAATTTAAACACCTTTTTTCTCAAATACGATCGCAATAGTTTTTACTATGATCTTTATCTCCAACCAAAGTGACCAGTGTTTGATGTAGTAAAGATCATACATTAGTTTTTGTTTAGCGTCGTGTGTATTTGAGCCATAAGGGTAGTTTACCTGTGCCCAGCCAGTTATCCCTGGGCGGACGATGTGGCGTTCATTGTAGTAAGGTATCTCTTTTTCAAAGAAATTTATCCAGTGTCTTCGCTCAGGCCTTGGACCTATCAGGTGCATCTGTCCGCGAAGCACGTTTATGCACTGCGGCACCTCGTCTATACGAATTTTTCGCATAAATTCGCCAAATTCAAATACCCTCTCATCATTTTCGCTAGCAAATTTTGCCCCATCTTTCTCGGCATCTTCCATCATCGAGCGAAATTTGATGCACTCAAATTCTCTATTGTCCAGCCCAACTCTACTTTGTAAAAAGTAAAGGCTTCCGGGTGATTGCTCGTCTATCTTTCTCTTTACATAAAATTTTAGGCCAAAAAGCAAGATGAAAAGTATCAAGCAGCTAGCATAATCGATCATTCGCTTGAGTGCGTAAGCAAAGGCACCATAAGGCCTTATCTCATCTAGAAAATTAAGATTTTCACCATTTTCTGGGATATAACATTTGTGCAGATAAATTTCTAAAAAATTCTCTACATTTAAAAATTTTATCTTTTTGTACTTTGTTTTAAACTGCAAAAGCGTGAGAAATCTAACCAATTTACTATCGACTGGCTTTGCGGTATTTAATACGATCAGCCTTTGATCGCCTGATTTTATGAGATTTTCTAGTGCACTTCGCAAGGCTTTTGAGTCGCTATTTTCATGGGATAAAAAATTTACTTGACCAAATTTCTTTCTAAGCTTTTCTAGTTCTAGGCTGGTAAAAGCATATTTTTCGCCAAGGATGATCATAGTCCTATCCCTTTATCTTTATTTTAAATTTGCATTATAAAATTCGTCTAATTATACCCAAACGTGCTAATTGCATTTTTAAAAAATATATTAAGGTTAGAATATGTCTCATAAATTTCTTGCTGTGCTTGTTCTGGCGCTGATTTGTGCCATTTCTTTTGCGCTCTCAAACACGATTTTGGCTAAATTTCACACCAGCCCGCTCATCATCTCCATCATTTTAGGCGCCATTTTTGCAAATCTTTTTACTAAACAGACTCAAATTTTAAAAAGTAGTGGCGTCGTAGCGATCGCTGGGAAGCAAATTTTAAGGCTTGGTATCATACTTTTTGGCTTTAATATAAGCCTTGGCGAGATCGCAAGTGTCGGCACCCTTGGTGTGATATATGCAGCTTTTATGGTCTTTGCGACCTTTTGCTTTGCGCTTTTTGCCGCCAAAGCTTTGGGACTTAGTAAGGATAGCGCTGCGCTCATTGGCTCAGGGGCTAGTATATGCGGTGCAGCTGCTGTTATGGCTACTCAAAATGAGATAAAAGCAGACGCAAACAAGCTTGCTATCGCCATTTGCACAGTGGTGCTCTTTGGGACGATTGGCATGTTTATCTATCCATTTATAGCTAAATTTTTAGCTCTCACGCCACACCAAACCGGCTTTTTTATTGGCGGATCACTTCACGAAGTAGCCCATGTAGTTGCAGCTTCAGCAGCATTTGACAGCACAGCAAGTAGCACCGCCGTCATTATAAAAATGCTTCGCGTCATCATGCTCGTGCCATTTTTGTTTTTGCTAAATTTCTTAAATTTAAGCCAAAATAGCGGCGGCTCAAAACTAAAGAGCATACCATGGTTTGCGCTATTTTTTCTAGTGGCGATCTGCGTTAGATCTTTGCCATTTTTTCCTGAAAATTTGGTGCAAATTTTAAAGCTAGCTGCTAGCATCTGCCTTTGCGTGGCGATGTGTGCTTTGGGATTTGGGATAGATAGAAGCATATTTAAAGCGACGGGCAAAAAGCCATTTTTGCTAGCATTTTTTATATTTTTATGGCTTATTTGCTCTTCGCTTGTTTTTGTTAAGACTCTTTGCTAGTTTTTAGCTTTTGCAAAAACTCTTCGATGTTGTATTTTGCTCGATAAGCTGGACTTAAAAGATGTATCAAAATGTCGCCAAGGTCCATCACGATCCAGTCAGGCGAGCTCTCAGTGCCTATAAATTTCTCCCCAAGAGGTTTAAGCTCCTCTTTTAGATCCTCGCTCAGTGAGTAAGCGTGCCTCTCACCAAGCGTAGTGGCGATAACTACGGCCTTTACGAAATAATCATCTCCACTCATATCAAACACTTGTATCTCTTCAGCCTTTTTTGCGTCTAAAACCTTAACTATACTTTCGGTGCGCTCTTGCATCGATCTCTCTTGCATTTTGTATCCTTGGTAAAAATTTATAATTTCATCTTTTATCTCACTAGGCAGCTCATCAAGCCCTTTTTGATGCCTGATCTGCGACGAGCTAACATCCACGTGCACGTCCATTTTTTGTAAATTTTGTGGAATTTCTATGTGATTGCGCTTAGCGATCACAAACTGCACTAAATTTTTTAGCTCCTCATAGCCGTGCCACTTATCAAGCGTAGCTAGGTGGTCTGCGCCTATTATGAGATAAAATTTTTCTATCTTGAATTTCTCATACAAATACTTAACCGTCTCTATGGTAGGCACTGGGCGAGCTAAATTTATCTCATAGTCTGAGATCTCGACCTTCTCTAAGCCGCCCCAAATTTCTCTTATCCACTTTAGGCGAAGCTCTGGCGGAGCTGAAAATTCGCTCTTAAAAGGACTTATAAAAGTTGGCATGATGATGAGCTTGTCGATATCAAGGCCGCTTAGTGCCATTTTCACAATGCTATCATGCCCCAAGTGAACTGGGTCAAAGCTCCCGCCAAAAAGTGCTAACTTCATCTATTAAAGTGCCTTGTTTATATTTGTTTTAAAATTCTTTTTTGTAGAATTAGGCGTAATTATATCAAAAGGAGCTAAGATGTCAGTTAAAGTAGCTATCAACGGTTTTGGACGTATCGGCAGGTGCGCTGCTCGTATTATTTTAGAGCGAGACGACGTTGAGCTTGTCGCTATCAATGACACGGCGACGCGTGACATGACGCGCTATCTGCTCAAATACGACAGCGTGCACGGCGAATTTAAGCAAGACGTTAAGGTGATAAGCGACGATTTTATAGAAGTAAACGGCAAAAAGATAAGAGTTTTTTCAACAAGAGATCTAAACGAGCTTAGCTACGCAGACTACGGCGCAGACGTGGTTTTAGAGTGTACGGGCAAGTTTTTAACCACCGAAAAATGCGAACCGTACCTAGCTCGCGGTATCAAAAAAGTCGTCATGAGCGCTCCTGCAAAAGACGACACGGCGACCTTTGTAGTGGGCGTAAACGACGATAAATACGCAGGCGAAGCGATCGTCTCAAACGCAAGTTGCACCACAAACGGCCTAGCTCCAGTGGCAAAGGTACTAAACGATAAATTCGGCATCGTAAAAGGGCTCATGACTACGATCCATGCCTACACAAACGGCCAAAGCTTGGTTGACGTGAAGGCCAAAGACTTCCGCCGTTCACGCGCTGCGGCCCTAAATATCGGACCTACGACCACCGGAGCTGCCAAAGCGATCGCAAAAGTACTTCCCGAGCTAAACGGCAAGATGCACGGCCAAGCCGTCCGCGTGCCTGTCGCTAACGTCTCCATGGTCGATCTAACGGCGGTTTTAAAAAGACCGGCTAGCAAAGAGGAGATAAACGAGGCGTTTAGAGCGGCTGCGGAGTCGAATTTAAAGGGAATTTTATTCGTCGATGACGATTATAGAGTTAGCAGCGACTTTTGCACGAGCGCATACAGCAGCATCGTAGCCAGCGACACTACGCAGGTCATCGCCGATGATATGGTGAAGGTCTTTGCGTGGTACGACAACGAGTGGGGCTACTCGACAAGGCTCGTCGATCTAGCTAAGATCGTGGCTACGAAGTAAATTTAAAGGGTGAAAAATGAGTGAAATTTTATCGATCAACGATCTTGAGCTAGGCGGCGCGAAGGTATTTGTTAGGTGCGATTTTAACGTGCCGATGGACGAGTTTTTAAACATTACCGACGACCGCCGCATACGCTCGGCGATTCCTACTATCCGCTACTGCCTCGATAACGGCTGCAGCGTGGTTTTGGCTAGCCACCTAGGACGACCTAAAAACGGTTTTGAGGAGAAATTTTCGCTACGAGGCGTGGCAAAGAGGCTTTCAAGGCTACTTGATAGAGACGTGATTTTTGCCGAGGATGTCATCGGCGCGGACGCGAAAGCTAAAGCCGCCGCGCTGAAGTCTGGCGAAATTTTACTTCTTGAAAATTTACGCTTTGAAAAGGGCGAAACCAAAAACGACGAGGCGCTAGCCGCCGAGCTCGCTAAATACGGCGAATTTTACATAAACGACGCGTTTGGCGTCTGCCACAGGGCGCATAGCTCGGTCGAGGCGATCACTAAATTTTACGACGAGAAGCACAAAGCGGCGGGATTTTTGCTACAAAAAGAGATAAATTTCGCTCAAAATCTCATTAAGCACCCTGCGCGTCCGTTTGTGGCGGTCGTTGGCGGTAGTAAGGTAAGCGGCAAGCTGCAAGCCCTGCATAACCTGCTTCCGCGCGTAGATAAACTCATCATCGGCGGCGGCATGGCGTTTACGTTTTTAAAATCTCTCGGCGAAAATATCGGAAATTCGCTTCTTGAAGAAGATCTCATCGAGGACGCGCGCGAAATTTTACGCAAGGGCAGGGAGCTTGGCGTTAAAATTTACCTGCCGGTGGACGTCGTCGCGGCCCAGACCTTTTCGGCCGAAAGCGCCGTGAAATTCGTCCCAGCACAAGAGATCCCAAATGGCTGGATGGGACTTGACATCGGACCAGCGTCTATTAGGCTATTTAAAGAGGTCATAGCCGACGCGCAAACCATCTGGTGGAACGGGCCGATGGGCGTTTTTGAGATGGATAAATTTAGCAAAGGCAGTATCAAAATGAGCCACGCCATCATCGACACTCATGCGACTACGGTCGTTGGCGGCGGCGATACGGCCGACGTCGTCGAGCGTGCGGGAGATGCCGACGAGATGACATTTATCTCGACTGGCGGCGGCGCTAGCTTGGAGCTCATCGAGGGCAAAGAGCTACCTGGCATAAAACCGCTTAGAAAGGCCGCGGAGTGAGGTTTTTAGCAAATTTAAAGTGCAATCACACGAGAGCGAGCTTTAGAGAGTATGCTCAAATTTTAGATGCAAATTTAGGTGCAAACGACGACGTGACGGTATTTCCTCCGTTTAGCGCGCTTGATGGCGCGGCTCATAAATTTAAACTCGGCGCGCAAAATTTCTACCCGTGCGAAAGCGGCGCTCACACCGGCGAAATCGGTAAGGCGATGCTTGACGAGTTTGGCGTAAAAAGCGTGCTGATCGGGCACTCCGAACGGCGCGAGCTTGGCGAGAGCGAGGAGCTTTTGCGAGCTAAATTTGATTTCGCCGTAAAGGCGGGCTGGCAGATCGTCTACTGCATCGGCGAAAATTTGAGCGTGAACGAAGCCGGCGGCACGAAGGAGTTTTTAGCGGAGCAGCTAAAAAATATCGACCTTGGTTACGAGCGGCTGCTGATCGCCTACGAGCCCGTGTGGGCGATAGGCACGGGCAAGAGTGCTAGTATGGAGCAGATCGAAGGAGTTTTAAATTTCATCCGCGAGCAGACGAGCACGCCGCTACTTTACGGCGGTAGCGTAAACGTCGCAAATATCGGCGGGATAGCGGGTATCGCAAGCTGCGATGGAGTATTAGTAGGTACTGCGAGCTGGGATGCCTCTGGTTTCTTGGAACTTATTAGCGCGTCATCTCGCTGACGTCTTTAAATGATTTTGTAAATTTCGCCCTACGACAGGCTATATGCCTAGTCTTGGGACAAAATTTACTGCGAAACATTTAAATGCGCCTAGCGATATTTCCGCTTGTCGATTTATATTTAGAATTTGACATTTTATTAAATTTGGATTGCAAAATTTTAAGTCGCTTAGTCAAGGCAAAATTTAAAAATAAACAGAGTAAGCATATAGTTTTTGAGTATTGCTTTTAAATTTTTAACGAAAGATAAATAACTCTGCTTGTAGCTGTAAGCTTGTGAAGCAGAAAAAGTTAAGTAGCTTTAATAAAAAGGAGAACAAATGATACTAAAAGGCAAAAAAGGCCTCATCGTCGGCGTCGCTAACGCCAAATCCATCGCTTACGGCATCGCCGAAGCTTGTTACGCCCAGGGTGCGCAAATGGCGTTTACCTACCTAAACGATGCGCTGAAAAAACGCGTAGAACCGATCGCGGAGGAGTTTGGGAGTAAATTCGTTTATGAGCTTGACGTAAACAATCCTGCCCACTTAGACGGCCTTGCGGATCGCATCAAAAAAGACCTCGGCGAGATCGATTTCGTCGTGCACGCCGTGGCCTACGCGCCAAAAGAAGCGCTCGAGGGTGAGTTTGTAAACACGAGCAAAGAAGCCTTTGACATCGCGATGGGCACGAGTGTGTATTCGCTACTAAGCCTCACGCGAGCGGTGCTGCCGGTGCTAAAAGAGGGTGGCTCGGTGCTTACTCTTACATACCTTGGTGGACCAAAATTTGTGCCACACTACAACGTTATGGGCGTCGCAAAAGCAGCGCTTGAAAGCTCGGTTCGCTACCTAGCGCACGACCTTGGCGCTAAAAATATTCGCGTAAATGCGATCAGCGCAGGCCCTATCAAAACGCTTGCTGCAAGCGGAATAGGCGACTTTAGGATGATTTTGCGCTACAACGAAGTAAATAGCCCACTAAAACGAAACGTCACGACTGAAGATGTCGGTAACAGCGCGATGTATCTACTCAGCGACCTTGCTAGCGGCGTAACAGGCGAAGTTCACTACGTAGACTGCGGCTATAACATCATGGGCATGGGCGACGTGGCTACCGATGCCGAGGGCAATACGATCCTAGCTTGGGACGCAAAATAATCTGCTAATACAAATTTTTGGCGGGGCGACTCGCCAAATTCTTCTTTTAATTTCATCAAATTTATTGTAACGGTACGCAATAAGAGCTCTAGGGTGGCTTATAGATACAAATGAGCCGGGCTGGTAGCTGGTCGAAGAGTGGCTAAATAAGCTAAGAATGAGTGAAATTTTGCCCCGTGATAAGGGCGGGGCGCAAAGCGAGCTTTTAGGGCTTCAGGTAGCTACTTGCTCACCGATGGGAGCGCTTATTTATGGGTGTGGTGGCATCGTGATGAATGGAGGTTAGCTACGCGTGCTTGGTTCAGGATGCGAGCAGATGAAGTGTGGAATTTACAGCTTTAACCTTGGCAAAAGCTTTAGTGAGATAGGACAGATGTCTAGCTATTTGCTCGTGGCAAACGATATTTTGGGTAAAATTTGCGCTAAATAGCGTCGCCTTTTTGTGGCAAAAAAAGGGGGGCAACGTCTTTTACTGCGTGCCAGATAGTGGCAAATGGGAGGATACGTAGCTTGGCTACTCGTAATTTTTATACTGGGCGCTTTGCGGCGAAATATCGAAATTTTATGAGCTTTACCACTGGGATGGCTGGTCTGAGGATGTAAGAAATTTTAGCCTTGATAGGATGATATTTGTGCTACCGCCGATACTTTGGCAAGACACCAACATAAGTCTAAGACTAAAAAATATGAAAAAGGATGATATTTGCATGAATGAATTTTTCATTTTTGCCTTCAATGGCGTCTAGTAAATTTATATGATACTTCCAGCAGATCCAAGAGATTTGCTCTATCTTATTTAAAATTTTGAAATTTTTTCATAATCTACTTAAGAGTGTTTATAAAAACAATTCTGAGCTCTAAAAAGCAAAATTTATTTTATGTTTCTTAAGCCTTTCTTGATAAAATTATCTACAAAATTTAATAATTTTTATACTTATAATAATTTTCTATTAAAAATTAATCTTATTTACTATCTTGATAAAATTATATAATTTTATCCTTTTTCTCGATATTTAATTAATTTATTAGATAATTAAAATTTAAAAATAGTTTATATTTTTACCAAAAAAACTCAAAATTTATCCAAAATTTATACTTAAAATTATAATATTCAATCTCAAAATTATGCTATAAAATTAAAATAGTAACTTTAATAACCAAATTAGGAGAAAATATGAGACTTAAAAGCTTATTTAAACTCTCTCTTGCAGCAAGCATAGCAATTTGTGCAAATGGGGCAGACGAGAGTGTATTAAGCGGAGTTGAGGTAACAAGTAGTAGTGGTGGATACGGCGTTGATGACATCAAAATTTCAACTAGAAATGCTGGCCTAGCAAAAGACGTGATGAGGGACATCCCTGGCGTCTATGTGGGTGGCACAAACGGCATGAACCAAAAAATTTATATGAGAGGCGTAAGTGACCGCGGTCTAAATATCACTATAGACGGCGCAAAACAAAACGGAAATACTTTTCACCACAATGCTGACTTGCTGATCGATCCTGATCTTATAAAAGCTATTGACGTCGAGGTTGGCTCAAGGTCAGTCGTAAATGGCTCAGGTGCACTTGGTGGCTCGGTCGCCTTTAAAACGGTGGACGCAAAAGACTTGCTAGAAAGTGGTGAGATCATCGGTGCAAAGATAAAGACAGGATACGCCTCAAATAACAGCGAATTTTCTCAAGGTCTTATGCTCTTTACTGCACCGGTTGAGGGACTTGACTTTATAACCGCTATTAATCACAAGGGCTACGACTACGGCAAAAGTGGCAACAAAAGAAAGATAGGTGGCGACGGTAACGACCTTAGCTATCTTTTAAAGCTTGGTTATAGCTTCCTTGATGCACATAGAATTTCTATCTCAAGAGAACATAATGAATTTAAAGGCATGTATCCAATGAGAGCCGAGTTTGGCAGCTGGTATACTGGTCAATTTCCTGTTGATAACCGAAAATATGAACGTGATACTACAACGCTAAAATACGAGTATAAACCAAGTGATCTTCTAAATTTAGATGTAACGGTATACAATACCGAGCATAAAAAAGATGACCCGGTCTTAAAAATTTTAGGCGTAAAAACAAACGGCATAAATGCAAAGGCTAAAAGTGTAGTCGAGAGCGGCGCTTTAACGCAGACTTTTAGATATGGCGCTGAGTTTTATCAAAGTAAAAATTTCAACAAACCAGACAATCACTACCCAGAAAAGGTAAATAACTACTCGATCTACGCAGAAGATGCGCTAAATTTTAGCTCGCTAACTGTTACTCCAGGCATCAGATATACGCACCATGAGCTAAAAAGCTACGACGGCAGAGCTGGAAATGTAAAGAGCTACACATATAAATTTAACGAATTTACGCCAGCACTTGCACTTGATTATGAGATCATTAAAGGATTACACGCATTTGCAAGCTATGCAAGGGTCTTTAGAGGACCTGATGTCATGGAGTCGATGATGGCAAGTGGAAGTAGCAGGGGCAGGGCACTAAACTGGAAGGCAAATAAGGATCTAAAAGCGACAACTGGCAATAGCTACGAAACTGGCCTTAAATATCATGGTGATATAAGTGAAGCTAGCTCATATAGCTTATCTGCAAAATATTTCATGACAAAATATAAAAATTTAATAGTTGATAACAATGCAGCAGGTGGAGGTGTAAATCAAACTTTAGTTAGGATAAACGCTGGTGGCGCTGATATAAGCGGTGTCGAGCTACTTGCAAGGCTAAATTTAGATGCACTAAGCCTAGCTGCTAGCTACACTCATCAAAATGTAAAATATAAAGATAGAGTTGTAAAACCAAATGGTAGCTACTACACCTCAAACATCATCGGCTACCGAGATCAGGGCGATAAATACACATTTAACGCAGAGTATGCATTTTCAAGGATCGATACGCTAATAGGCTACAACCTAATCTACTTTGCTTCAAAAAATACCGTCTCAGCTGGCGACGATAAAAATGTCAAGATACCAAGCTACGCAGTTAGCGATATCTACGCTACCTATGCGCCAAGCAGCGGCAAATTTAAAGGGCTAGAGATAAATGCTGGAATTTACAACCTCTTTAATAAAACTTATGCTTCGCAGTCTCAAAGAATGGCTGATTATACAGGCAATCCAGACTATGTAGACTGGGAGCCGGGTAGAAATTTCAAAGTAAACGTATCTTATAAATTTTAACTTCAAGGCAAGGTGAAAGCCTTGCCAAATTTCTCTTTTATATAAAAATTCTAGCTTTTTTCACTATGCTGTTTGTTTTAAAATTAATATAGTATCATTTTGGCGACTAAACTTTTTTGGGAGAAAAAATGAGGCAGAAGCACTTTGAAGTGGTAATTGTCGGAGCAGGCATTAGTGGGACGGCGCTCTTTTATGAGTTGGCTGCATTTAGCGACATAAAAAAAGTCGCACTTTTAGAAAAATATGACGGCGTAGCTACTCTAAATTCAAACGGCAAAGGCAACTCACAAACCATTCATTGTGGCGATATTGAGACAAACTACACACTAGAAAAGGCGAAAAAAGTCTCTCGTGTGGCAAATATGCCAGTAAAATATGCTCTAAAATACAACTTAGATGGTAAATATATGTTCGCTCATCAAAAAATGGCACTAGCTATCGGAGATGCCGAAGTAGAGCGCATGAAAGAGAGATATGAGAGTTTTAAGGAGCTTTTTTCTTACCTTGAAATTTATGACAAAGAGAAGTTAAAACAGATCGAGCCAAACGTCGTTTTTGACGCAAATGGTAATGAGAGGCCAGAAAACATCATCGCCATAGGCACGCAAAATGGGCAGTTTACGACGATGGACTTTGGTGGCTTGGCAAACTCACTCGTACAAAATGCTATAAATTTAGGCGGAGATGGCTATGAGATCAGCCTAAACTCAGAAGTAACTGATATAAAAAAGGCTGGCGATACATTTCACATAAAGATAAATGATGGTGAGGTGATCACTGCAAACTACGTCGTAGTAGATGCTGGCGGACACTCGCTATTTTTGGCTCACAAAATGGGTTATGGGCTTCATCTTAGCACACTGCCCGTTGCTGGAAGCTTTTACTTTGCAAAAAAACGCCTGCTAAATGGCAAAGTTTATATGGTGCAAAACGATAAGCTACCATTTGCCGCGCTTCACGGCGATCCAGATATCCTAGCTAATGGCAACACTCGCTTTGGACCAACGGCTCTAGTCATACCAAAACTAGAGAGATACCACGGCTGTTCAAGCTTTTTTGACTTTTGTAAATGCCTAAAATTTGATAAAAATGTCTTTGAAGTCTTTACAAATCTCTTAAAAGATAGCGACATCAGATCTTATATTTTGAGAAATTTCTTATTTGAAGTGCCATTTATCAATAAAAAAGAATTTGTAAAAGATGCTAGAAAGATCGTACCAAGCCTAAGTGAAAATGACCTAAGCTATGCTATAAATTTTGGCGGCGTAAGACCGCAAGTTATCGACCGTAATAAAAAGTGCCTTGAGCTTGGCGAGGGCAAGATAAGCACAGGCGAGGGCATAAGTTTTAATATGACTCCAAGTCCTGGGGCTACGAGTTGTTTTGAAATAGCAAGAACTGATATGATCGAAGCCTGTAAATTTTTAGGTAAAAATTTTAACGAAGAGAAATTTAACGCTGAGTTTTTTGAATAAAAATGGGAGTGTTTGATATTTTTAAAAAAGGTGCGGATATGCCAAAAACAGCGCAACAAAGAAAAGATGAGAGCATAAAAATTTTAAAAAAAGAGGGTGTGGCTGTGCTTGAGAGTCTGCCACTAAGGTATGACAATAGTGAAGTTACGCCAAGAAGCGTTGATGAGATCATTACTCGTGCGGTTTGCTCATTTACGGCCATTATGTGTGCTTGCACGATCCGTGATGAAGGCTCTTTGGGCGAAGAAAATATGACGTGGGCAAAGAGCTTTTTAGGTGATGCCTACGAGGGGCTTAGCGTAAAAGAAAAAGAGGTCGTTGAGGATAGAGCCGATATGAAAACAGCCGTAAATATGGGCTGGAAGTATGAGTCGCTTTGGATCTTGCTTTGGGCGCTTGGCATCGCTGAAGATATCGGCCAGATGGATAAAATTTGTGACTGCGAGTTTGTGATGAATATCTTTAGAGAGGGCGGGCTAAAAAGCCGCTCAAAGCTTCGCAGCATGGATGAAATTTTAAGCAAACTTGATCTAGTTTATCGCTACCACTGGACCTGCGTAGATGCAAGGGTAAATGGCAAAAAGGCGGCTGGACTTGACGAAGAGGTCGTTATGGAGAGGCGTGCAGGGCTTGAGTGGCTATGCTGCAAAGGGCAAGAAAATGACGATTTGAGCGCTGAGTTTAACTGCTGGGACTATCCTGATCTAAATACATAAATTTACATTTTTGCACTAAAATAAGTCAAAATGAAAGGAAAAATATGAAAATTTTAGTAACTGGAACAGCTGGATTTATAGGATTTCACCTTGCAAATGCCCTTGTGGCGCGTGGGGGCGAGGTCGTTGGATATGACGTGATAAATGACTATTACGACGTAAATTTAAAGCTTGCGCGCCTAAAAACGGCTGGCTTTGACGTGAGCGAGATAGACTATGGCAAGCTCATCACATCAAAAACGCATCCAAATTTAAAATTTATAAAAGCTGACCTCGCTGATGAAAAGACGATGAAAGAGCTTTTTGAAAAGGAGAAATTTGACGTAGTAGTAAATTTAGCCGCACAAGCTGGCGTTCGCTACTCGCTCATAAACCCAAAAGCCTACATCGACAGCAACATCACGGGCTTTGTGAATATCCTAGAGTGCTGCCGCCACAATGAGATCAAAAATTTAGTCTATGCAAGCTCTAGCTCGGTTTATGGCCTAAATGAGAATATGCCATTTTCTACGCACGAGGGGGTCAATCACCCTATAAGCCTCTACGCAGCGACTAAAAAGAGCAACGAGATGATGGCGCACACTTATAGCCACCTATTTAACGTGCCAACGACTGGACTTCGCTTTTTTACCGTTTATGGACCATGGGGACGCCCTGATATGGCGCTATTTTTGTTTGTTGATGCTGCGCTTAAAGATAAAAGCATCGACGTTTTCAACTACGGCAAGATGAAGCGCGACTTTACCTATGTAGACGACATCGTAAAGGGCATCATCAAGTGCATCGACAACCCTGCTAAGCCAAACCCAGCTTGGGATGCAAAGCACCCAGACCCTGCCACCTCAAAAGCGCCGTTTAAAGTCTATAATATCGGCAACAACAGCCCAGTCGAGCTCATGGACTACATCAAGGCAGTTGAGATAAAGATCGGCCGTGAGATCAAGAAAAATTTTCTCCCACTTCAAGCAGGTGACGTGCCAGCTACATTTGCAGACGTGAGCGATTTGGTGGCTGACTTTGACTACAAGCCAAATACAAAAGTAAATGACGGCGTGGCTAAATTTGTCGAGTGGTATAGCGAGTTTTATGGGATCAAAATTTAAATGAGACGTTGCGAGTGGGCCAAGGGCGAGCTTGACATAGCCTACCACGATAATGAGTGGGGCAAAGTCATAAAAGACGATAGAAAATTTTTCGAAATGATAGTTTTGGAAGGCTTTCAGGCGGGACTTTCGTGGCATGGGGTGCTTCAAAAAAGAGATGCGATGAGAGAGGCGTTTGATGGCTTTGATCCAGAGAAGATCAAGCTTTACGGTGAGGACGAAATAGCTAAATTTATGCAAAACGAGAGGTTGATTCGCAACAGATTAAAACTAAAATCGCTTTCTGCAAACGCCCTTGCATTTTTATCTGTAACCAAAGAATTTGGCAGCTTTTACGAGTATCTGTTGGGGCATTTACTTAAAAAATTTGACCCGAAATTTGACGGCAAACAGATCATAAATCACTATCAAGATATCAAACAAGTGCCAGCTACTACGCCTATGTCGGACTTTGTTGCAAAGGAGCTAAAAAAGCGAGGGTTTAAATTTTTAGGCTCTGTTAGCACCTATGCTTTTTTGCAAAGTGTGGGCGTTGTAGACGATCATCTGGACTATTGTTTTTGCAAGGCAAAAGCCTGATCAGAATAATTTTTCCGGTTTTACTCCTTTTAAATTTTGCATTTTCTCTTGACTTGCTGCGCCTTAGCGAGTATAAAGAGCAAAACGTCTCAGACTGGCTAGCTAGCGAAAAGCTTGATGGCGTGCGTGCCTACTGGGACGGAGAGAATTTACTCTCAAGGCAGGGTAAAAAACTGAATGCACCGCTAAGTTTTACTAAAAATTTCCCAAAATTTGCACTTGATGGCGAGCTTTACGCAAAAGAGCTTAAATTTGAAGAGATTCAAGCAAGTGTGATGGGTAAGCTGCCAGATGAAAAGGCGTGGAGCAGGCTTAAATTTCACATTTTTGACGTGCCAGAGGCGAGCGGCGGCTTGCCTCGTAGGCTTGAAGTTTTGACTAAATTTCTAAAAAACGAGCCAAATCAAAATTTGATCATCATAAAGCAGATAAAAATGCGTGATAACGCTCAATTTTTAAAATTTGCTGAAAATATCATCGCAAAAGGCGGCGAGGGAGCAGTGGTGCGTGAGCCAAATGCGCCATACGAGCGAAAACGAAGCAAAAATGCGCTCAAATTTAAGAAATTTAAAGACGCCGAGTGTGAGGTTATCGCCGTAAATAAAGGCAGCGGCAAATACGCTAATCTTGCTGGCTCGCTCACCTGCAAGGCGCTTGGCGGCAAAGATGATAAAGAAAAAGCTAGCGAGCCAAAAGAGGGCACTATCTTTAAAATAGGCTCAGGACTAAGCGATAAAAACCGTCAAGAGCCACCAAAGATAGGCTCTATCATCACATATAAATTTCAAAATTTAACCTCTAATGGCAAGCCAAGATTTCCTATATTTTTAAGGGTTAGAGAGGATTAAATTTTGTCCGCGATCTCTTTTAACGCCCTAAAAGAGTCAAGCTGCACATCCTCATCAAAAATGAAACTTTGAGCCATGATCTCATTGACTTCAAGTCTATTTTGAAACTCTAAAATTTGCTCTTTAACGCTTTGTTTTGAGCCTATAAAAGAGCACGCCATCATCTCTTCTGTGACTGCTCTTTCTCTATTTTTTAGCTCTATTTGCCTAAAGTCGATCGGCCCAAAATGCGGAGCCTGTGCGCCTGCCTTGCCACTTATGGCAAAGACTTCGTCGTTATCCTTTTTTGGTGGCTGCAAATACTCTTTTTCGCCAGTTACTACGTTTAAGAAAAACTGCGTTTGCGTAGTGGCTAAACTCCTTGCTAGCTCGTCAGTCTGAGCTATTATCACATTTGCTCCTGCGATGACATAGGGCGCTTTTAAAAAGGGCGATGGTTTGAAATTTTGACGATAAATTTCTACCGCTTTTTCTAGTGCACGTGGTGCAAAGTGCGACGCAAAGGCGTAAGGCAGGCCAAATTCAGCCGCCACGTATGCGCTATATATGCTTGAGCCAAGTATGTAAATAGGTGGAATTTTGTCTACTTTTGGATAGGCTTTCACGGCTCTTTTGGCGTTAAAATAGTCCATTAGCTCGTTTATCTGCAGGTCAAATTCTATCTCTCTTGCGCCTCGTCTAAGCACTGCAGCTGTCTCTTGGTCAGTGCCTGGAGCTCTGCCTAGCCCAAGATCGACGCGTGTTGGAAATAATGTCTCAAGAGTGGCGTACTGCTCGGCGATAGAGCAGGGGCTGTGGTTTGGTAGCATCACGCCGCCAGAGCCCACACGCAGGCTTTTTGTGTGCTCTAAGATGTGCGCGATGATGAGCTGCGTGGCTGAGCTTGCTAAGTTTTTCATATTGTGATGCTCTGCGACCCAGTAGCGCTTCATGCCGATATCCTCGGCAAATTTAGCCAGTCTGACGGCCGCATCTATGGCAGCTTTTGCGTCACCGCCTTGTTTTATAGGTAGTAAATTTAATATCGAGACATTCATTTTTATCCTTTTTTTGTAAATAAAAGATTATAAAGATTAAATTTAAAATAGATTGTAAGTCTATTTTAAATTTATAAAGAGAAATATCTATTTTGCAGCTTTTAGGCAAATTTTAAAAACTAACCTTGCTTTACTTTTGCTTTACTCTATTTTTGATAAAATTACACACTTTTAATGAAAGGCTTAAACTTGAAAATTTTAGTAACAGGTGGAGCTGGATACATCGGCAGCCACGTAGTAAAAGCACTTTTAAAGCAAGGCAAAGATGAGATAACCATCATCGACAATCTCTGCAAGGGCTCACAAAAAGCACTTGAAGCACTCCAAAAGATAGGAAATTTTAAATTTATAAACGCAAATTTAGAGGATGATTTGAGCCAAATTTTTGCAAATGGTAAATTTGATGCGATCATCCATTTTGCAGCGTTTATCGAGGTCTTTGAGAGTATGAGTGAGCCACTAAAATACTATCTAAACAACACCGCAAACGTCGCAAGGGTGCTAAAATACGCAAAAACTTACAATGTAAATAAATTTATATTTAGCTCAACAGCTGCAGTTTACGGCGAGCCAGAGGTGGCAGAAGTGAGCGAAACGACAGCTACAAATCCGATAAATCCATACGGCAGAAGTAAGCTTATGAGCGAGCAAATTATCAAAGACTACGCCACTTCAAATGAAAATTTCAAATTTGCGATACTTCGCTATTTTAATGTCGCAGGCGCAGACGAAGAGGGGCTTATCGGTCAAAACTATCCAAACGCTACGCACCTTATCAAAGTGGCCGTACAAACAGCACTTGGCAAGCGCGAGAGTATGGGTATCTTTGGCGATGACTACGCAACAAAAGATGGCACATGTGTGAGGGACTACATCCACGTTAGCGACCTAGCAGACGCTCATATCAGCGCGCTGGAATACATCGGTCAAAACGGTAGCGAAACTTTTAACGTGGGATATGGCAGGGGCTTTAGCGTAAAAGAGGTGATCGAGACGGCAAAAGAAGTAAGTGGCGTGAATTTCAAGGTACAAAATGCACCAAGAAGGGATGGTGATCCAGCTATCCTTATCTCAAACGCAAGTAAACTTCGCTCACTAACTAGCTGGAAGCCAAAAAGAGATGACCTAGCGCTCATCATAAAAACTGCCCTTGAGTGGGAAAAGAGAATTTAAGGGGAAAGCATGAAGGTAGCAGTAATTGGAACTGGATATGTTGGACTAGTAAGCGGTGCATGCTTTGCCAAAATGGGCAATAGTGTGATCTGTGTCGATGTCGATAACAAAAAGATTGAGGGGCTAAAAAACGGCGTCATACCGATATATGAGCCAGGGCTTGCAGATATTGTTAGTGAGTGCTACAAAAACGGCTCGCTTAAATTTAGCACGCAGATAACTGAGGCGTTAGAGCATGCGGATGTGCTATTTATCGCAGTTGGCACGCCTATGGGCGCTGATGGACAGGCGGATTTAAAATACGTTCTCTCAGTTGCAAAATCAATCGGAGAAAATTTAAGCAAACCACTAATCGTAGTCGATAAATCAACTGTTCCAGTGGGCACTGGGGCCAGAGTTCATGAGGTTATCAAGTCTGAGCTTGAAAAAAGAAATATGGATATTAAATTTGAAGTGGTTTCAAACCCAGAGTTTTTAAAAGAGGGTGCTGCGGTTGAGGACTTTTTAAAGCCAGACCGCGTAGTTATCGGAGCTAGCAGCGAATGGGGATTTAGCGTGATGAGAGAGCTTTACGAGCCATTTATGAAAAATCATGACAGGCTTATTTGTATGGACGTAAAATCAGCCGAGATGACAAAATATGCTGCAAATTCGATGCTCGCAACAAAGATAAGCTTTATAAACGAGATAGCAAATATCTGCGAACGCGTGGGCGCTGATGTAAATTTAGTAAGAAAAGGTATTGGCAGCGACTCAAGGATCGGATATAGCTTCATCTACCCAGGTTGCGGATACGGCGGCAGCTGCTTTCCAAAAGATGTCGAGGCACTCATCTATACGGCTAGGCAAAATGGCTTTGAACCAGAGCTTTTAAACGCGGTTGAGTCTAGAAATAAGGCTCAAAAAAGGGTGCTTTTTGAGAAAATTTCTAAATTTTTTAACGGCGATCTTAAAGGCAAGACTATCGCACTTTGGGGACTTGCATTTAAGCCAAATACCGATGATATGAGAGAGGCTAGCTCGCTAACTTTGATAAAGCTTTTAGACGAGGCTGGTGCAAAAGTGGTCGCTTATGATCCAAAATCAAGCGAAGAAGCCAAAAAATATATGCCAGATTTAGATATAAAATACGCTAAAAACAAATATGACGCGCTTGATAATGCCGATGCTATGGTGCTTGTAACCGAGTGGAGCGAGTTTAGATCGCCTGATTTTATGGAGATCAAAGAGAGGCTAAAAAACGCTGTCATATTTGACGGACGCAACCAATACAACGCTAAAATTTTAGCTGAGCATGGATTTAAATATTTCCAAATCGGAGTAAAGGCATGAGAAAAATTTTACTTTTTATCGCAGCTTGCGTGCTGCCGCTTGCGCTTTTGGCAGGCGAAAACGCGGCTAAAACCGAGGAAAATATTTTTGAGCTACCTATCTCAAAGATGCCGCCTGATTATTTTAAATACGAAGTCGCGTTTTTTAAAGAAATAGAAATCGACTGCAACTTTGCCTTTTTGCTCGGCGGAAAGCTTGAACAAAAAGAGGACGCGCGCGGAATTTATTACGAATTTATCGGCGGTGACGAGCTAGCACAAACGATGATGCTATGCAAGGACGGAAAGAAAAAGAGGAAGGTTTATTACGAATTCACTAAAATTTTACCAGGCATTAGCCCTATTAGAATCATAACTCCAAAAGGTGTAAGTGCGGAAATAAGAATGTATGAACGCGTAAAAAAGATAGAAGCAAAAAAGAAAGGAAAAAGTAAATGAAAATAGCAGTAGTAGGACTTGGATATGTTGGACTTCCACTAGCAGCAGCTTTTAGCGAAAAATACGAAGTAGTAGGCTTTGATGTAAATGCAAAACGTATAGAAGAGCTTAAAAGTGGCTATGATAGAACGCTTGAACTTAGCAATGAGCAGATGAAAAAAGCGATCGATAATGGCATGAAATTTAGCCTAAATTTAGATGACATCAGAAGTTGCAACTTCTTCATCGTAACCGTTCCAACTCCGATAGATAAGAACAAACGCCCTGATCTAACTCCAGTCATAAAAGCGACCCAGAGCGTGGCAAAAGTGCTTAAAAAAGGCGACATCGTTGTCTATGAAAGCACTGTTTATCCAGGAGTTACAGAAGAAATTTGTGTGCCGCTACTTGAAGAGAGTGGACTTAAATTTAATAAAGACTTCTTCTGCGGCTATTCGCCAGAGCGCATAAACCCAGGCGACAAAGAGCATACTGTAACTAAGATCAAAAAAATCACAAGTGGCTCGACTCCAGAGATAGCGGATAAAGTCGATGAAGTGTATCGCTCGATCATCACAGCTGGTACTCATAAAGCATCAAGTATCAAAGTAGCCGAGGCTGCAAAGGTCATCGAAAATACTCAGCGCGACATTAACATCGCCTTTATAAATGAGCTTGCAATGCTATTTGAAAAGCTTGATATCAACACCATTGACGTGCTTGAGGCGGCTGGAACGAAATGGAATTTCTTGAATTTCCGTCCAGGCTTAGTCGGCGGACACTGCATCGGCGTGGATCCATACTACCTAACTCACAAAGCTCAAGAAGTGGGTTATCATCCGGAAATGATCCTAGCGGGTCGCCGCATAAATGACGACATGGGCAAATATGCAGCTGATCAGGTGATAAAGCTAATGATAAGAAAGGGTGTTTTGATAAACAAAGCACGTGTGCTAGTGCTTGGCATGACATTTAAAGAAAACTGCCCAGATATAAGAAACTCGCGCGTTATAGATGTGGTTGATGAGCTAAAAGACTTTGGTTGCAAAGTCGATGTAACAGATCCTTGGGCTGATAGTGCTGAGGTAAAACACGAGTATGGTTTTGAACTAGTAAAAGAGTATGATTTAAAAGATTATGATTGCATTGTGATCGCGGTCGCTCACAATGAGTTTAAAAAGCTCAATCTAAAAGGTCATTTAGTTTATGATATAAAAAATATCTATCCAGAGGCTGATGCTAAGCTGTAAGGAATTTGGTGCATAAAGTAAGCATAAATTTAAAAATTTTACTTATATTTCTAGCTGCTTATCTATTTGGATTTGCAGCTAGGATGCTCTGGGTTTTGTGGGCAAAGGATATGCCAGAGTTTTATTTTAATGGCGAGTTTATGCTTACGACAAATGATGCCTACTATTACGCAGAAGGTGCTAGAGACATGCTGGCTGGTTTTCATCAGCAAAATGACTTTAGTCCATTTAATCATCCGATCTCAACTATAGTTTTTTATATTTGTAAAATTTTTTCTTTTAAGATCGAGAGTGTAATGTTTTATATGAGCGCTTTTTTAGCTCCACTCATTGCACTTCCAGTTATTTTAATATCAAATGAGTTTAAGGCTCTAAAAGTAGGAGCTGTGGCAGCATTTATGAGTGCTATATTGCCAGGATATTTTGTAAGAACATCGGTTGGGTATCTTGATAGTGATATGCTAAATGTCACATTCGCTCTTTTTATTATCTTTTTTTTAATTAAATTAATAGATACAAGAGATCGTAAATTTATCATTCTTCCAGCTCTTTTTGTAGCGATCTATCTTTGGTGGTATCAAAGCTCATATGCACTTATTTTAAGTATTGTATTCATTTTTTTGCTTTACACTCTTGCTTTTATGCGAGGTAGATTGGAAAATTATCAGGCGATATTTTTTATGTCTATAAGCATCGTAAGCTTAAATATTTTTACCAAAGATCCACTAATAGCAAATAAAATTTTAATTTTTAATACAGCCATTATAACTCTATCTTACGCCGTTTTTTGCAAATATGAAAAGCTACTTTCGCCTAGAAATTTGAGTATTTTTTTGGCTTTGATGCTAGTGGTTTTTATCTATTTTAGCGGTTTTGATTTTATTATCTCAAAGATAAGCAATTATATTTTTAAAAACACCGATGAGCCTACCAATAAATTTCACTTTATAAATGAGCATAATTTTATCAGTGAAGTAAAAAGTGCTAACCCTTTATATTTTATCTATTTCATGTCAGGAAATATTCTTATATTACTGGCAGCTATTATTGGATACTTGCTACTTTGCTTTAAATTTCGTCCATTTTTACTTACTTTGCCAATGCTTGGACTTGGACTCCTCTCTTTCTTTGGTGGAGTTAGATTTGTTATGTACGTAACACCACTTGTCGCACTTGGTTTTGGGTATTTCTTGCATTTTTTTTTAAATTTATTTGATCTTAGAAATTCTATTAAAAATTTATCATTTTTAGTTTTTGCCGTAGCCGCTCTTGCTATAAATTTAGATTTTGCTTATTCATATAAACCAAACACTGTAATTAGCCATGATGAGGCAGTGGCGCTTGATGGGCTCAAAAAGGTAGCAAAGCGCGATGATTATGTATTTTCATGGTGGGATTACGGGTATGCTATAAGGTATTTTGCTGATGTTATGACTTTAAACGATCCTGGCAGACAAGGTGGCGAAAATAATTATTTTGTTAGCCTTGCTTTGAGAAAAGATGAGGCATTTTCGGCTAGACTTGTAAGAGTGGCAGTTACGTATAATGACATCTCACTTGGGCAAAATATAAGACCAATAGATAAAATTTTAAAAGACTACAACACAAGCAATATAAATACTTTTTTGAGTCAGCTTGAAAGCGAAAATTTCACTCTGCCAGCTGCAAAAAAAGAGGTTTTTTACTATCTTGTGCCAAATATGATTGACATCGCACCAAATATCTTTAGATATAGCTATATCGACATTACAACTGGCAAAAGGCAAAAAGAGAATTTTTATCATGTTAGTGCATTAAATGGCGCTAGCGAAGCTGGCATCGACCTTGGAGACGACTATACTTTGCCTACAAATGAGCAAAAATTTATCATACATAACGGCGAAAAAATAGCTATAAAATCATTTTATAAGGTAAAAGGATCTGGAAGAGATTTGCGAATAGATGAAAAAATCGTAGATGAAAACGCTAAAATTTATGTCATTTTTTTGGAAGATTATGCGCGGATATTATTGCTTGATGAAAATGCTTTTAACTCATCTTTTGTGCAGCTTTTTATATTTGAGCGAGCAGACGAGCGATACTTTGAGCCATTTGTCATCTCAAGTGGTGTAAAAATTTATAGGTTAAAAGTCTAATGCTAATCAATCTAATAAGCTCGATCGTCGTTTTTGTCGTATCAATGGGCATAAATTTCTTTCTTACGCCATTTATCTTAAAAAGCCTTGGCAACGAGGCTTTTGGCTTTGTGGGCCTTAGCAACGCCATCGTTAGCTACGCAGCGGTCGTAAGTGTAGCCATAAACTCGGTCAGTGGGCGCTTTGTCGCTCATGCGTGGCACAAAAAAGATCTAAGCCTTGCAAACACCTACTACTCATCAGTCCTTGTTGTAAATATCTTCTTTTGTGCCGTTGTCGTGGTGCTTAGTTCCATTTTTATACTAAATTTGCAAAGCTTTTTAAATGTCCCTGAAAATTTACTCTTTGACGTGAGAATGACCCTTGTTTTTTACTTTGTAAATTTCTGCGTTGGGCTATTTAACGGTGTTTTGACGGTCTGTGCGTTTGTGACAAACAAGCTCTATCTACTCTCCATCAGAAATGCCATCTCAAGCGCGATCCTAGCAGCCCTCATCGTCGCACTTTTTTACTTTTTTAAGCCATTTATCTCATATATCGCCATTTCAGCGCTAGTTGCTAGCCTTTTTGTCTTTTTTAGCACTATTTTTATGTCAGCTCGCATCACACCGGATCTAAAATTTAGCCTTAGTAAATTTGACTTTTCTAAGATCAAAGAGCTTTTAAGCTCTGGCATTTGGAACAGCTTTAATGCGCTAAACCGCATACTTTTAACAGGCATGGATCTCTTTATCTGTAACATTTTTGTCAATGCAAACGCCACTGGCCTTCTTTCAGTTGCCAAGGCCGCTCCTATCATACTTGAGAGCTTTGTGGCTCAGCTTAGTGGTATATTTGCGCCAAAATTTGTCGAGCTTTACTCTAAAAATTTGATCACTGATCTTATAAAAGAGGCAAAATTCTCTATGGAAGTGATTGCCTTTGTAATGAGCGCCCCGGCTGCATTTTTCGTCGTTTTTGGGCTTGATTTTTACACGCTTTGGTTACCGTTTAAAAGTAGCGAGGAGATAAAATTTATCTATAACGTCTCGATGATCACGCTTGTGCCGATCGTATTTATCAGCTTTGTTTTTTCGCTTTTTAACCTTGATAGCGCGACAAACAAGCTTCGCCGCCCAGCGATCGCAAACACCATCCTTGGCATTAGCACTATCGTGGCACAAATAGCCCTGCTTAAGTTTAGTGACTACGGCGTTTATGGCATCGTCATCGTCGCAGCCGTTTTTTATAGCATTAGGATTTTGGGCTTTGACCTCATAAATGCCGCCTTAAATTTAGAGGTAAAGCTCACCACATTTTACGGGGTTTATTTTAAAAATTTAGCCGTTTTTGCGCTATGCGTGCTTGCGATGTTTGCCTGCAAGGACTTTGTGAGCCTAAATAACTGGCTAAAATTTGCTATCTTTGCTGCGATATACGCCAGCGCAGCTTATGTTTTGGGATATTTTTTGTTTTTTAATGCCTTCGAGCGAGGCATAGTTTGGCGTAAAATTTTAAAAAAAATTAAAAGGTCTTAAATGAATGAAATTTATCTGATCTCTTTAGCTAAAGATACCAAAAGGCGCGAGCTTTTACAGCAGAAATTTAGCTCTTATGATAGCTTTAATCTAATAGACGCAGTTGATGGCAGGGAGCTAAACGCGAGGGAGTACTATAAGATCATTTCGCCATCATTTAAAGCTTACGGCAAGGTTTTAAGCCCAGCAGAAGTTGGCTGTTCGCTCTCGCACGTAAAAGCCTACGAGGCGTTTTTGGCGAGTGAGGCGAAATTTGCCCTCATCTTTGAAGACGACGTGATAGGAGATGATCAGGCTATAAAAGAGGCCTTTTTAGCAGCTAGCAAGATGCCTGAAAACAGCGTGCTGATATGCGGCATGCAAGATGGGCTAGAAGGCAGGTTTAGCGCCTTTGGTAAAAAGGTGGATACCAGCCTAAGTAAGCCACTTTGGCAGGTCTCAAGGCACTCATTTTCAAGCATTTATAGAGCAGGGGCCTATGTGCTAACTAAAAAAAGTGCTAAAAATTTGCTTGAAATTCATAAGCGTGCGCTTTGCACGACCGATGTTTGGGACTATTTGCTTGGTGTTAATGATATGCAGATGTATTTTTGCGATCTTTTTGCGCACCCAACTGATCTTAGTGGCTCAAACATCGAGGGCGAGCGCCTTGAGAGAGGATACAGTGCAAATTTAAAGGCTTATATAAAGACAATTAAATTTATACTTTTCTCACGACTTGAAAAGCTTCAAGGCTATGAGAGAATTTTTAAAAGGGGCTAAATGAGCGAGCCATTAATCAGCATCGTAACCGCGACTTATAAGCGTCCAGAGCTTTTAAAAAAGGCCATAAAAAGCGCTCTAGCTCAAAGCTATAAAAATTTAGAAATAGTTGTAACTGACGACGGCGATGACGAGAGTGCGAGTGAAATTTGCAAGAGTTTTAACGACGCAAGGATTAAGTTTGTAAAAAACAGCGCTCACAAAAAGAGCCCAAATGGCAACAAAAATAACGGCTTTGATAATGCAACAGGTGAGTTTGTCTGCTTGCTTGATGATGACGATGAGCTTTTACCAGATGCGATTGCCCAGTGCTATGAAATTTTAAAAAGTGGCGAGTATTCGTGCGTTTTTGCAGACGCGATCTGCGAGAAAGATGGCGTGATGACCGAGGTCGTGGCTGGTAGAAGCCCATATAGTAAGAGTGGGGCGATGAGCAAGGTTGATTATCACTGCGGGCGGATAAATGGCGAATATTTTAAGCTTTTTTCGCGTGAATTTATAGACGGCTTTAGGTTTGATGAGAGCAGTTTTGGCGGCGAAAATGAGCTTTACATCCGCTTTTTTGAAAAAAATGTCTTCTATCTTAAAAAGCCACTTTACATCTACCGCATCGCAAGAAGCGATAGTGCTACGCTAAATGCCGGCAAACACGCGCTAAATGTGGCAAACGCTTACATCAAAACAGCAAATTTGCACTACGACATCGCTATCAAAAATGAGCCAAAATTTCTAGCTATGCAGTATAAAAACGCCGCTTACTACGCCAAAATAGCGGGCGAATATGGCCTTATGCTAAGGTGTATCTTTAAAAGTCTTAGCATTAAATTTAGCAAAGAAGCGCTTATCTTCTTACTGCTTAGCCCGCTTCCAAGTGGCTTTTTACCAGCACTTTCAAAGCTAGAGTGAAGATAAAACAAAGGTTTGGCGTATGAGGATATTATTTGTCACATCAACGCTTAGAAGTGGCGGTGCGGAGCGAGTTTGCGCGGTGATCGCATCAAGATTTAGCATGGATCACGATGTAAGCCTTGTTAAATTTGACAAAGACGAGCCATTTTACGAGCTAGCAAGCGGCGTGAAGCTCATAAATTTAGGCGTTGGAGCTGATGAGCTTGGCTTGATTGGAAATTTAAAAAAGAGAGTTTTAAAGGTGCTTGCTTTAAGAGCGCTCATACGAGAGGGCAAATTTGACGCTGTGATATCATTTTTAGACGCCGTAAATACCTTGGTGCTCTTTAGCTCGGCTGGACTAAAAACGCCTATAATCATAAGCGAACACACAAACTACCTTGCACCAAAAAGAGCCATTTTTAAGGTGCTAAGACGCATAAGCTATCCATTTGCAAACGCACTTAGCGTCCTAAGCGACGAGGATCTAGGACATTACTCGAAATTTTGCAAAAATGTGATGAAAATTTATAACCCGCTCTTTGAAGAGGTGCGAAGTGAGAGCTTTGATAAAGAAAATTTAATCATCTTTGTTGGCAGGCTAAATAAGATAAAAAACTGCGAAATGTTTGTAAGAGTGGCTGCAAACTTAAAGCAAAGCGGCTATAAATTTGCTGTCGCTGGAGATGGTGGCGAGAGGGCAAATTTAGAAAATTTAGCTAAAAGCTTGGGCGCTGAGATAGAGTTTTTAGGCAATGTAAGCGACATCGCCTCGCTTTATAAAAGGGCAAAAGTGCTGCTCTCTTGCTCAAATTTTGAGGGTCTTGGAAACACCTTGATAGAGGCGATAAACTATGACTGCGTGCGTGTTGCGACAAGGACTAGCGGAGCAAAAGAGCTTATAAAAGATGGCTTTGATGGCTTGCTTTGCGAGATAAATGACACTGATCAGATGAGCAAAAAGCTTGCAAATTTGCTGCAAGATGAGGCGAAAATGGGCGAATTTGCTAAAAATGCAAGAGCTAGACTTGATGAGTTTAGCGTGGAGCAAATTTATAAAAAATGGCTGGAGCTTTTAAAGCTTGGAGGTGTGAAGTGAAAATTCTTTTTGTCATAGCTGCGCTTAGAAACGGTGGAGCCGAGCGAGTGCTAAACGTGCTTACAAACGAGCTTTGCAAAGATAATGAGATCACTATCGCCCTGCTTGAAGAAGACCTTGGGCTTTATAAATTTAGCAAAAAGATAAAGATCATAAACCTTAACGTCACTGGCTCAGGTCTGGCTTTAAAATTTAAGAAAATCCTAGCTCTTAGAGCACTTTTTAAAGAGCAAAGAGCTGATCTTATAATTAGCTTTATCGACTGGACAAACGTCGCTTGCGTGCTGGCAAATTTGGGGCTAAAGAGCAAACTAATAGCAACCGAGCATCACGAACACAGCTACTTAAAAAGCAAAATCGCAAGCGCTATGCGTGATATTAGCTACCGTTTTGTAGATGGCTTAAGCGTGCTAAGCAAAAGCGACTACGACTACTATAAATTTGCCAAAAATCGCGAGATCATCCACAATCCACTTTTTATTGATGTGCCTGAAATTTGCGAGAAGCAAAACGTTATCTTAAGCGTGGCAAGGCTGGAGGCGGTAAAGGGCTATGATGTCTATTTTGAGGCACTTAGCAAGGTGGATAAGAGCTTACTTGATGGCTGGGAGATAAAGATCGCAGGCAATGGCAGACAGGAAGTGCATCTAAAAGAGATGGCCTCAAATTTAGGGCTTAATGTCAAATTTCTAGGTCACATGAGCGACGTTAGTAAGCTTTATAGCGAGGCAAAAATTTTCACTCTTTGTTCAAGAAGCGAGGGGCTTTCAAATGTGTTAATCGAGTCAGGTGCTTTTAACTGTGCTAGACTAAGTAGCGACACTGTGGGCGCAAGAGAGCTTATAAATGACGGCATGGACGGGCTTATCTTTAAAAACGGCGATGCAAATGATCTAAAAGAGAAGCTTGAAATACTTTTAAAAGATGAAAATTTAAGGCAAAAACTAGCAAAAAACGCCAGTGAAAGTGCAAATTTATTTAGCAAAGAAAATATCATCAAGCAGTGGCGAGAATTTATAAAAAAGGTTGTTAGCAAGTGAAAAAATTAGCCGTTTTTTTATACTCGATGGGGCCTGGTGGTGCTGAGCGAAATGTGGCAAATTTACTGCCATTTTTGATCAGACGTTATGAAGTTCATCTCATCTTAATGAGCAAGGTCATCACCTACGAGATCCCAAGCGAGGTGCAGATCCACTTTATAGAAAATAGCGATCCTTACGAGAGCGGGCTAAAGAAGCTTGCAAGGCTCTTTTTAGCGATGCCAATGCTTGCCTTTAAGTATAAAAAACTTTGTCAAAACTTAGGCATCGACACGCAGTTTGTGCTTATGAACCGCCCTTGTTATATTGCAGGAGTTGCAAGAATTTTAGGGCTAAAAACTAGGCTAGTTATCAGCGAGAGAAGCTGTCCTTCTATCTTATATAAAAACGATCTAAGTGGACGAGTTAATAAATTTTTACTCACTCATCTTTATAAAAAAGCTAATCTAATCCTAGCAAATGCGCTTGGTAACAAAGAGGATCTGGTACGAAATTTTGGTATGAGTGAGACTAAAACAAAGGTGCTTTACAACGCCCTTGATCTAAAAACTATAAATTTGCTAAAAGATGAGCCGCTTGATGGCTATTTTAAGCCATTTTTCATAAACATCGGCCGTCTTGATAGTGGTAAAAATCAAGCCATGCTAATAAAAATAATAGCTTCAATTAACGATCCTCGTGCTACGCTTGGCATCCTTGGCAAAGGGCCTTTAAAGGATGAGCTGCAAAATTTGATAGACAAATTTGGCGTGGGCGAGCGAGTAAAGCTTCTTGGCACTGATAAAAACCCTTTTAGGCATATAAAAAACGCCTCGTGTTTGCTTTGTGCCTCGCGTTTTGAGGGCTTTTCAAATGTCTTGCTTGAAGCACTAGCATGTGAAAAAACTATCATATCGACCGAGCACAAGAGCGGTGCAAAGGAGCTTTTGGGCGAGAGTGAGTTTGGTATTTTGGTACCAGTTGATGACGAAAATGCGATGAAAGAGGCGATGATAAAGGTGCTTAACACGCCTGAAATAAGGCAAAATTTTGAAAATGTTGCGTATAATCGGGCTAAATTTTTTGATAGTGAAAATATAGCGAGCGAGCTTATAAATTTTTTGGAAAATCCTAATGAATAGAAATTTATTTTTTAAAAATTACTCTTTATACCTTATGATATTTGTCGCAGTCATCTTTGGCATGGTTTGTAGGCTTTACTGGGTCTTTTGGGCGAGCGAGTATCCGGTATTTTTCTGGAACAACGAGCTAATGATTAGCACAAACGACGGCTACGCATTTGCCGAGGGCGCAAGGGATATGTTAGCTGGCTTTCACCAAGAAAACGACCTTAGCTACTACGGCTATCCGCTTTCGACACTTACTTACTGGATCGTGAAATTTCTGGGCGTGAAGCTCGAGACAGCGATGATTTATATGAGCGTCTTTTTCTCGTCGCTTGTGGCTGTGCCTGTTATCTTGATCGCAAATGAATACAAAGCAAAAATGGCTGGCTTCATCGCTGCACTTCTTGCAGTGATCGCAAATAGCTACTACAACCGCACTATGGCAGGATATTACGACACTGACATGCTCATCATCCCACTTAGCGTTTTTGTCGTTTGGGGGCTTGTTAGAGTGCTTGAGAAAAAGGACGCAAAGAGCCTGATAATAGCACCTTTAAGCGTGCTTATCTATATGTGGTGGTATATGAGCGCCTTTTCGCTTATTAGCATTTTAACTGGGCTATTTTTGCTTTACACGCTCATTTTTGATAGGAAAAATCCACTTTTTTACCTTGAAATTTCACTGCTTTTACTTGCTATCTCAAACCTTGATCTAACTCTTAAATTTATCGCTGTTATCGTTATTTACGCACTTTGTCTATTTAAAAAAGAGGTGATAAATTTAAAAATTGCTCTTGGCATTTTGGCGGTTATCTTTGTCGTTTTTGTCGTCCGCGGTGGGCTAAATCCTATAATCTTTCAGCTTAAATTTTACGTCTTTAGAGATGCGCCTGAAGTTGGCGGCATGAGTTTTCACTTTTTTAATGTCAATCAAACTATCCAAGAGTCAAGCGTCGTTGATTTTACGCTATTTTGCGAGAGGATCAGCGCAAATGTCATCACATTTTTGATCTCGCTTGTTGGTGTTGCTCTTTTTTGTTATAGACACCGCTCGTTCGCCGTCTCGCTTGGTATGCTTGCACTTGGCTTTTTGGCCTTTAAAAGTGGCCTTAGATTTACCATTTATGCCGTGCCTATCATGGCGCTTGGCTTTGGCTACTTAGTGGAGTTCGTGCTTGCAAATTTAAAGCTAAAAGAGGCTGTTTTAAATCTCATAAGAGCGTTCATAGCGGCTCTTGTGCTTACTCCAGCGCTCATTCACATCTATGGCTACAAGGCTGAGCCAGTTTTTGTAAATAAAGAGGTTGAAATTTTAAACAAGCTAAAAGGCATCGCAGGGCGCGAAGACTACGTGCTTGCGTGGTGGGACTATGGATATCCTATTAGATATTACAGTGATGTTAAGACACTAATTGACGGCGGAAAGCACCTTGGGCGTGAAAATTTTGCCGTGAGCTTTGCGCTTGGTAGCGATGAGATGAGCTCGGCAAATATGGCAAGGCTCGATGTTGAGTATACGGAGCGAAATTTCAAAGAGCACTTTAATGGCAACTTGGCTCAAATTTTAAAAGATAGAAATTTAAGCGTTGATCAGTTTTTTAGCGAGGTAAAAGAGGCAAATTTTAGCCTGCCAGCAAAGAGCAGAGAGATATATTATTACCTGCCAGATAGGATGCTTAGTATTTTCCCAACCATTTTGCAGTTTAGCAAGATCGATCTAAAAAGCGGTAAAAATTTAAACAACGGACTTTTTGTCACCACAAGAGCGATCTCGCAAAGCGAAAAGGGCATTAGGCTAAGTGGTGGATTTACTCTAACAAGCGATGTCACAAGTTTAATCTATGATGGCAATATCTTGCCTCTTAAATCTTTCATAGAGACTGATTATAACGAGGCTGGCAAGCTAAATGTCAAAGAGTATAAAAATAACGAACTTTCAAACATTTCTGTCATTTTCATGAGGGATTACGGCAGGTTTATCATCCTTGATGAGAGTATTTTAAATAGCACTTATATACAGCTTTTTGTGCTTGAAAGGTACGATCCAAAAATTTTTGAGCCAGTTATACTTGATGGGGCAGCAAAAATTTATAAACTAAAGAGGTAAAAATGGCAAGGATAGGGTTTTTAAGCCACGCTGACATGAGTATACACTTTTTTAGACGGCCTATTATGCAGGCTTTAAAAGATATGGGTCATGAGGTTTTTGCTATCGCCCCAAAAGGCGACTTCACTGGCGAGCTTGCTAAAAGTTTTCACACTGTCACTTACGAGCTTGATAAGGCTAGCCTAAATCCACTAACTGTGATAAATAACTCTAAAAAACTATCTCAAATTTTAGGTGAGCTAAATTTAGACCTGCTGCAAACTGGCGCTCACAAGTCAAATGTCTTTGGCACGTTTGCCGCTAAAAACGCTGGCATAAAGCACGTGATAAATTTGGTTGAAGGCCTTGGTAGCTTTTATATCGATGATGATATTAAGACAAAGGCCGTGCGTTTTGTCATGGAGAGCCTTTATAAGCTCTCTTTTGCAAAGGCTGATGCTTGCATCTTCGTAAATGACGCAGATCCAGACTATCTGATCTCAAGAAATTTGATAGACAAAAGCAAAGTGTACCGCATAAAAAGTGTCGGCGTGGATACTGCTAAATTTGACCCAGCTATCACGCAGCCGGCTGACCTTGGTGAAAAAAAGGTCATTTTGATGATCGCAAGGGCGATGTGGCACAAGGGTGTTCGTGAATTTTACGAGGCGGCAGAAATTTTAAATGGCTATAAAAACTGCAAATTTGTCTTTGTGGGCGAGGGCTTTGCTGGTAATAAATCAACCGCAGACGAGGCCTTTTTAAAAGGTGGTAAAGTGTGTTATCTTGGTGCTAGAAATGACATACCGCAGCTTTTAAAGGCCTCTTATCTGCTGGCACTTCCTAGCTATAAAGAGGGCTTTCCAAGAACGGTTTTAGAGGCGATGAGCATGGCTAAAGCAGTCGTTGCAAGTGACGTGACAGGCTGCAATGAAGCTGTAAAAGATGGTTACAACGGACTTTTATGCAAGGTAAAAGACGCAAATGACTTAGCAGAAAAGGTCAAAATTTTGCTTGATGATGAGGAGCTTTGCGCTAAGCTTGGACAAAATGGCAGGGACTGGGCAGTAAGCGAGTTTGACGAGAAGCAAATCGCAAAAAGATATATAGAAATTTATAGGAAATTTATAGATGTATAGAAATTTTTTAAAGAGGGCGGTTGATATTTTGGGGGCTTTGTTTTTGCTTATTTTAACATCGCCCATCATCATAGCAACGGCGATCTTTACCTACTTTAAAGTAAGCCGCGACGTCATTTTCACTCAGGCAAGACCAGGTCTTAATGAGAAAATTTTTAAAATTTATAAATTTAAGACGATGAGTGACGAGCGTGACGCAAACGGCGAGCTCTTGCCAGATGAACAGCGTCTTGGTAAATTTGGCAAGCTGATCCGCTCACTTAGCCTCGATGAGCTGCCACAGCTATTTAACGTGCTAAAGGGTGATATGAGCTTCATTGGGCCAAGGCCGCTTTTGGTCGAGTATCTACCCATTTACAACGAAATGCAAAAGCACCGCCACGACGTGCGCCCTGGTATCACAGGCCTAGCACAGGTAAATGGTAGAAACGCCATAAGCTGGGAGAAAAAATTTGAGTACGACGTCTATTACGCTAAGAATTTAAGCTTTATGCTTGACGTAAAGATTGCCTTACAGACTATCGAAAAGGTGCTAAAACGAAGTGGCGTAAGCAAAGAGGGGCAGGCAACGACGGAGAAATTTAATGGCAAAAACTAAGAAAATTTACATCTACGGAGCGAGTGGTCATGGCCTTGTAGTCGCTGATATCGCTAGAAATAATGGCTATGACGAGATAGTTTTTTTGGATGATGCTAGTGAGTTTAAATTTAGCCCAGAGCTTGAAAAAGCTGATATCATAATAGCCATTGGCGAAAACAAAACAAGGCAAAAAATCAGCCAAAGGGTAGAGTCCGCTGGCTTTGAGATAGTAACTTTGATCCATAAAAGCGCAGTTGTGAGCCAGAGTGCCGTGATAGAAAAAGGTGTGGTCGTCATGCCAAATGCCGTGATAAACGCAAAAGCTTGCATAAAAGAAGGCGCTATCATAAACTCTGGCGCGGTGATAGAGCATGAGTGTGTGATAGGTAAATTTGCTCACATCAGCCCAAACACAGCCCTTGCTGGAAATGTGAGCGTGGGAGAATTTACGCATGTTGGCATTGGCTCAAGTGTCATTCAAGGTATAAGCATCGGTGGCAACTGCATCATCGGCGCTGGAAGTGTGGTCGTAAGAGATATAAAAGATGGTGTGAAGGTTTACGGAGTGCCAGCGTGCGAGCGTGGCAAGATATAAAATTTAAAAATAAGTGCTAAAATCGCTAAAAAATCACGAAAGGTATGAACATGGATAGGGTTTTTTTATCTCCGCCAAACATGAGTGGAAAAGAGCAGGAATATATAAAAAAAGTTTTTGAAAGCAACTATATAGCGCCACTTGGTGAGTATGTAAATAAATTTGAAGAAAGTATAAAAAACTACACTGGCGCTAAAGATGCGCTAGCGCTATCTGCAGGAACTGCGGCGCTTCACCTAGCACTTCGCGTCCTTGGCGTAAAAGAGGGCGACTTTGTGCTGGCTTCTAGTTTTACTTTTATGGCTTCAGTCTCGCCTATACTTTACGAAAAAGCAACTCCGGTCTTTATAGATAGCGACGAGAGCTGGAATTTAAGCCCAGAGCTACTAAAAAAAGCGATATCAAATTTACCTAAAAAGCCAAAGGCATTAGTCGTCACACATCTTTACGGCCAAGCTTCAAAGATGAAAGAAATTTGCGAAATTTGCCAAAACGAGGGTATCGCTTTGGTCGAGGATGCAGCTGAAGCGCTTGGTGGATTTTACGGCGGCAAGGCGCTTGGCACATTTGGCGTGATGGGTGCATATAGTTTTAATGGCAACAAGATCATCACCACTTCAGGTGGCGGCGTGTTGGTTGGAGATAGTGAATTTGTGGAAAAAGCTAGGTTTTACAGCACTCAAGCAAGAGAGCCGCTACTTCACTACGAGCACAAAGACTATGGCTACAACTACCGTTTAAGCAACGTTCTAGGCGCTATTGGCGTGGCACAGATGGAAGTTTTAGAAAAAAGAGTTGAGCAAAAGAGAAAAGTATTTGAAATTTATGAAAAAGAGCTTGGTGACGTTTTAGAATTTATGCCAGAGCTAGCAGATTCTCGTGGCAACAGATGGCTCACAACTGGCGTTTTTGCTAAAAAAGATGCGCATTTAAAGGTTATAAAAGCACTAGCTGATCAAAATATCGAGAGCCGTCCACTTTGGAAGCCTATGCACATGCAGCCAGTATTTAAGGGCGCGCTAAGCTTTATCGATGGTTGCAGTGAAGATCTATTTTCAAGAGGAATTTGTTTGCCAAGCGGTAGCGATATGAGCGAGGAAACGCAAGCAAAAGTGGTCAAACTAGTCAAGGAAAACGCTTAAATGTTTCATGCGACAAAGTTAAAAAGGCTTATATTTTTCCTTATTGGCGATGTTTTTATATTTACGTTTTCGATATATGCGGCTTATCTTTTGAGATTTAACGCAAACATCCCAGACATCTACGTTCAGGGCCTTTTTGTAACGGCTGGATTTTTGATTATTTTTAAGCTATTTTTTCTATGGATGTTTAAAATTTACAAGGTGCCGTGGAGATTTTTTGGACTAAATGAGGCTAGAAAAATTTTCTTAGCTCACGTTTGCTCAGCGGTTTTGTTTACGATCATATTTTTCATAATACAAGACTTCTTTAATCCATACCCAAGAAGTGTTATTTTCATCGATCTTCTAATTTCATGCCTACTTATTGGACTTTTGAGAATTTCAAAGCGCATGGTGCTTGACTTTTCAAACAAACCTCACAAAGGTGAGCCTTGTGTTGTTATAGGTGCTACCTCAAAAGCACTTCACGTTTTGCGTGGCTTAAAGCAAGGGTATCTTGACTATTACGCAGTTGGCGTGGTAGATGGCAGGAGTGATCTTGTGGGCACTTATTGTGATGGTTTCTTAGTGCAAGATAAAAAAGAGATACCAAATTTGATAAAAGACTACGATGTAAAGACCGCTATTATCGCACTTGCACTTGATCAAGATGGGCTTCAAGCTTTAGTTGATGAACTAACTGGATATGGCATAAGAGATATGAAGCTATTTTCGCTTATCGAAAACGAGCCGATCAAGGATATCTCTATCGAAGACTTGCTCGCTAGGAAGCCAAAAGACCTAAATCCTGAAGCCATCTCAAATTTTTTAAAAGACAAAAAAGTGCTTGTTACTGGAGCTGGTGGTAGCATAGGAAGTGAAATTTGTAAGCAGTGCTTAAAATTTGGAGTAAGCGAGCTTATTATGGTTGAGCACAGTGAGTTTAACCTTTATAAAATAGGCGAAGATACAAAAGATAAAAGGACTATCAGTAAGCTTGTAAATATCACAAATTTAAAGGATTTTGAAGAAGTTTTTGCTGACTTTGAACCTGAGATTGTTATCCACGCAGCAGCATATAAACATGTGCCGCTTTGTGAGTTAAACCCTCGCTCGGCTGTCGAAAATAATATCCTTGGCACAAAAAATGCTGTCGATCTTTCAAAAAAATATGGCGTTAAAAAATTTGTCATGATCTCATCAGACAAGGCCGTACGCCCAACAAATATAATGGGCACAACTAAGCGTGTTTGTGAGCTTTATGCTTTAAATTCAAATGAAGCTGGCGTGTGTGAGATAGTTTGCGTGCGCTTTGGAAATGTCCTTGGCTCAAGTGGTTCTGTTATACCGAAATTTAAAGCACAAATTGCCGCAAATAAGCCACTAAGTGTTACTCACCCAGAGATCACAAGGTACTTTATGCTTACGTCTGAAGCATGCCAGCTAGTCCTTCAAGCAGCCTCTATCGCAAAAGGTGGAGAGCTTTTCGTACTTGATATGGGCGAGCCTGTTAAGATAGTTGATCTTGCTAAAAAGATGCTTCTTCTTTCAAATAAAGAGCATTTGGGTATAGAATTTGTAGGTCTTAGACCAGGTGAGAAGCTTTATGAAGAGCTACTTATTAACAAAGATGATGTGCAAACCAAGTATGAGTCGATCTTTGTGACACATTCAGAGCCTTACGATTTGGCACTTTTAAACTCGCAGATAAGTGAGCTTTTGCAGCTTGAGGATAATGAGATCGCACCTACACTTAAGGTGATTGTGCCTGAGTTTAATCATGCGCTAAATTTAAAAGGCTAGTTTTGGTTATAAAAGATATTAAGAGATTTAGTGACACGAGGTACAAGGTAAGGGCGTATATCTGCTATTTATTTAGTAGAAATTTAACAAACAGACTGCCTGGAGTGTGCTTAGAAAACATAAAAGCTGGCTTTGATAAGATCAGCAACGAGATAGAAAATTTTGATGCACTATACATCTTAGATGAAAATGGCATACAGATCGAAGACTCTATCAGTCTAAATGAAAAGTATAAAATTCCAAAAGGCGAAAACCGCGCAAACAAGGCATACTATTACACTGCAGTGCGTGAGAAAAGGTGCGTTTTAAGCGATCCATATCCATCAAGTTTAAATGGAGGTTTATGCGTCACAGCAAGTGTGCCTATCTATAACGAAAAAAATAAGCTTAAATTTATCGCTTGTATCGACATAAGCCTAGAAAATATCCTAAATATGGTCGATAGCGGCTTTGTCGAGGAGCATTTTGGTAGATTTTTAAAGACAGTCTATGCGCTCTTTTGTGCATCACTTTTTATGATTTGTGCATTTTTATTTTGGCACGGGGTAAAGAGCTTTATCTCAAAAAGTATCGAGCATATAAATGTCGAAGAAATTTTTGAATCAACCATCATTTTAACGCTAGCTCTTGCCATTTTTGATCTTGTTAAGACGATATTTGAAGAAGAGGTTTTAGGTAAAAATCAAGAAGAAAATAGCGTTATTTATAAGACGATGGTGAGATTTATCGGCTCAATTATCATTGCACTTGCGATCGAAGCGCTTATGCTAGTCTTTAAATTTGCTATTACTGCACCTGAAAATATCATAAACGCTATCTATCTAATAGGCGGCGTGGCGATGCTAATGGCGGCACTTAGCTTTTATCTTTTCAGCGTAAAAAGACAAGAGAACAGATGATCGCTATTATTGATTATGGTGCGGGCAATATCAAAAGCGTGATAAATGCTTTTAAATTTCTTGGACATGAGTGCGTTTTAGTAAGTGAGCCTGATAGTTTAAAAGAGTACTCTCACATCGTTTTGCCAGGCGTTGGAGCTTTTGGTGAGGCGATGACAAAGCTAAAAAATAATGGCATGGATGAAGCCGTAAAAGAAGCTGTAAAAAGCGGCAAAGCTTTTATTGGTATTTGTCTTGGCATGCAGCTTTTATTTGAGCGAAGTTTTGAGTTTGGCGAGCATGAGGGACTTTCTCTTTTGCCTGGCGAGGTTGTAAAATTTAATGAAACTAATTTCGATAAGCCATTAAAAATACCCCATATTGGTTGGAACGCTTTGGAATTTAAGCAAAATAGTCCATTAAATTTAGGACTAAAAAAGCTTGAGTATTTATATTTTGTACATAGCTATCATGTGGTTTGTGATGATAAATTTGCACTGGCAAAGACGACTTATGGATATGAATTTACAAGTGCGGTTTGGCATGAAAATATCTTTGGCTTTCAGCCTCATCCAGAAAAAAGTCATGAAGCTGGACTTAAAATTTTAGAGAATTTTGCGAGGTTATGATGGAAATTTTTCCAGCGATTGATTTAAAAGAGGGACAAGCAGTTAGACTTAGCAAAGGTCTTATGCAAAGTGCAAAAATTTATAGCAACGAGCCAAGTGAACTTGCTAAGAGATTTGAAGATTATGGCGCAAAATGGCTTCATGTGGTTGATTTAGACGGTGCATTTGCTGGAGAGACGATAAATTTTAAAACAATTGAAAAGATTACAAAGGCTACAAATTTAAGCGTCCAAGTGGGTGGCGGCATAAGAGATGAAGAGCGAATAAAACGCTATTTAGATCTTGGAGTTAGCAGAGTGATCCTTGGCTCAGTTGCTCTTAGAGATCCAGAATTTACAGCAAAAATGGCTGAAATTTATAGAGTTGTAGTCGGCATTGACGCAAAAGATGGCTACGTGGCCGTACAAGGTTGGGGTGAGATCTCAAATATAAAAGCAGTCGATCTTGCAAGAAAATTTGCAGATGTTGGTGTGGAAGCTGTGATTTGCACCGATATTAACAAGGATGGAATGCTTGGCGGAGTTAATGTTGAGTTTAGCTTGCAAATAGCTAGAAATAGCAAGCTTGAGACGATAGCAAGTGGTGGCGTGAGTGATATAAATGATATTTTGATGCTAAAAGCCACAAATGAGATTAGTGGCGTAATAGTTGGGAAAGCCTACTATGAGGGGTTGCTTGACCTAAAAGAGGTCTTTAAACTACTTAGATAGCGTTAAAGCTTTTATAAATTTAAATTAGCTAGAATAGGGCAATTTTTACTAAAAGGATATTATGTGAAGATTTTGGTTGTAGATGACAGTTCAACAATGAGAAGAATCATAAAAAATACTTTACAAAGGTTAGGACATCAAGAAATTCTTGAGGCTGAGCACGGTCTTGAGGCTTGGAATATCTTAACTCAAAATGAAGGTATCGAAGTTCTTATCACTGACTGGAATATGCCTGAGATGAATGGTCTTGAGCTTGTTAAAAAGGTAAGAGCAGAGCAGAAGTATGTTGATATGCCTATCATAATGGTAACAACAGAAGGCGGAAAAGCCGAAGTTATAACAGCTTTAAAAGCAGGTGTTAATAACTACATCGTTAAACCTTTTACGCCACAAGTTTTAAAAGAGAAGCTTGAAGACGTCCTTGGTTAATGAAAGATAAATTTTACGAATTAAGTATAAAAACATCAAATTTTTATGATGAAATTTTAGAGCTAGTTTTCTCTTTTGGAGTTACCTGTGTTGAAGAGCTAGATCACGAGATCATCATCAGGGAAGAGTATGATCTAAAAGATATAGCTTGGGGTATTGAAGAGTATGCAAAAGGGCTCTCTAGTGTTCGTAAAATTTCAAATGATTTAAAAATTTCTCTTAATTTAAAAGAAAATAAAGACTGGCTAGGTGAATATAAAAAGGCAGTTAAGCCTATTTTGGTTGATAAAATTTATGTTAGACCTAGCTGGGAAGAGCCACTTAATGGCGTAACAAATATCATAATCGACCCAGCTCTAGCTTTTGGTTCAGGGCATCATGAAAGTACAAATTCTTGCTTGCAACTTTTACAAAAATATGCAAAAAGTGGCAATACTACTTTAGACGTGGGCTGCGGAAGTGGAATTTTAAGTATTGCCCTGGCAAAGCTTGGCTGTAAGGTCGATGCTTGTGATACAGACGAGCAAGCCACGCAAAGCTCAATTAGCAACGCCGAGTTAAATGAGGTTAAATTTAATAAAATTTGGACAGGCTCTATCGCGAATTTAGAGCAAAAATATGACATTGTCGTAGCAAATATCATTGCTGATGTCATTTTTATGCTCTCAAATGACTTAAAAAAATCGCTTAAAAAAGGCGGCTACTTGGTATTGTCAGGAATTTTAAACAAATACGAAGATAGGATTAAAGATACATTTAAGGATTTGGAGCTAATTGAGATAAAACAAAGTAACGATTGGAGTAGCTTTGTTTATAAGGAAATAGATGAATAACCAAAATAATAACCAAAACAATGGCAACAATAACGGTTTTTTTAATAAAAATCCTATTTTTATTTTTGCCATTTTTGCAATAGTTATAGTTTTAGCTTTTAGAAGCTTTAGTGGAGACGGACTTGGTGGCTCTTTTGGGCTAAATAGTAATGCTCAGAGTAAAATGGTAGCTTATTCTGAGTTTAAAGATATGTTAAAAAATAAGCAACTAAATGAAGTTGCGATATCTGAAACCACGATAAAAGGCGTTGGTAATGACAAAACCATCTACCTCGCAAAGCGTATAAATGATCCAACACTCATTGGCATACTTGAGCAAAATGGCATAACTTATAGTGTTTATAGCGAAAATAACTGGTTTGGTGATCTTATATTTTCATGGATCATCCCGGTATTTATATTTTTTGCTATTTGGATGTTTATTGCTAGTCGTATGCAAAAGAATATTGGCGGCGGCATACTTGGTATCGGAAGTGCAAAAAAACTTATAAATTCTGAAAAACCAAAAGTTAAATTTGACGATGTCGCAGGCGTTGAAGAGGCAAAAGAAGAGGTTCAAGAGATAGTTGATTATCTAAAAAGTCCTGATAAATACCTAAGACTTGGGGCGAAAATTCCAAAGGGAATTTTGCTAGTTGGTCCTCCGGGCACAGGTAAAACACTTCTTGCAAGAGCAGTCGCAGGCGAGGCTAGTGTGCCATTTTTCTCTATGTCGGCATCAAGCTTTATAGAGATGTTTGTCGGTGTTGGAGCAAGTAGAGTTAGAGATCTTTTTGAAAATGCTAAAAAAGAGGCTCCAGCGATCGTTTTTATAGATGAGATCGATGCGATCGGTAAAAGTAGAAATTCTGGTCCAATGGGTGGCAATGACGAGAGAGAGCAGACGCTAAATCAGCTTCTTTCTGAGATGGACGGCTTTGATGCGGATAAATCACCAGTCATTGTTATAGCTGCTACAAATAGACCTGAAGTTTTAGATGCTGCGCTTTTAAGACCAGGTAGATTTGATAGGCAAGTGCTTGTTGATAAGCCTGATTTTAAAGGACGCTGCGATATTTTAAAAGTTCACATGAAAGATGTAAAGATTGGCAAAGATGTAAATATTGAGGATATCGCAAGGCTTACTACTGGTTTAGCTGGCGCTGATCTTGAAAATATTATAAATGAGGCTGCACTTCTTGCAGGACGTAAGTCAAAGACTTTTGTTGAGCAGGCTGATCTTGTAGAGGCTGTCGAGAGATCAATCGCTGGACTTGAGAAAAAGTCTCGCCGCGTAAATCCAAAAGAAAAAAGGATCGTCACTTATCATGAGTGCGGTCATGCCTTGATAGCTGAGCTAACAAAAGGTGCAAAAAGGGTAACAAAAGTCTCAGTCGTACCACGTGGTCTTGCGGCACTTGGCTATACTCTAAATACACCTGAAGAGAATAAATTTATGATGCAAAAACATGAACTACTTGCAGAAGTGGATGTACTTTTGGCTGGTAGAGCAGCTGAAGAGGTGTTTATTAAAGAAATTTCAACCGGAGCTAGCAACGACCTAGAGCGTGCGACTGATATCATAAAAGCTATGGTTAGTATGTATGGTATGAGCGATGTCGCCGGTCTTATGGTACTTGAAAAGCAACGTGCTACGTTTTTAAATGGTGGTCAAAGCATCAAAGATTACAGTGATAAGATGGCTGAAAAGGTTGATGAGTTTGTAAAAACGCTTCTTCATGAAAGATACACAGCTGTGCTTGGTTTGCTTGAAATTTATAAAGGTGCTATTGAAAATATGGTATCAGCACTTTATGAAGAAGAAACAATCGAAGGAAAAAGAGTTAGAGAGATCGTTAAAAACTATGAGATCGAAAATAGTCTAGAGAGCAGACTTGTAGAGACCGAAGAAGACGAAAAGAGTAAAAAAGAGGAATAAAAATGAGTGGCTATATCGCGAAAGCAGGATATAAATTTATATTATTTTTTCTAATTTTATTTGTTTTATCTTTGCTGTTTGGAATCTTGCCACTGCTTTTTGCTATTTTACTTTTTTTGGGACTTTATTTTTTTAGAGATCCTGAGAGAGAGCCATTTTCTGATGATAAATTGGCTTTACTATCGCCGATTGATGGTAAGATAAAAGAGATTAGTGCTTCAAATTTTGATAATAATGAAGTAGCTAAGATCGTAATAAAAAAATCTTTTTTTGATGTTGGTACATTAAGGGCTGTAAGTGATGTAAAAGTAGCTGAAATACGCAAAAGACATGGCTTATTTTTGTGTCAAGCTATGAAAATTTCAGAATTTTTAAATGAAAGAGCGATTATTCGCTTTGAAAAAGAAAATATAAAATTTGTTATGAAAATTATAGCTGGAGCTTTCAGTCGAAGTTTAGAAATTTCAAATGTTACTAGCCTAAAAGCATCTAGAAAATTTGGTTTTTTAGGAAGTGGTGAGGTGATTTTATACCTACCAAGAGATACTAAGATATGTGTAAGCGTCGGAGAAAGCGTAAAGGCTGCTTCACTTTTGGGATATTTTGAAGAGGTAAAAAGAGATGAATAACATACAAAAGATGCAACTAATGTATATCTTGCCAAATTTATTTACAGCAGCTAGCGCTTTTTTAGGTGTTATTAGCATTATTTCATCTATTCAAGGTAACTATTTTAAAGCCATTATTTATATAATCTTATCGCTTATTTTAGATGGACTTGATGGGCGTGTGGCTAGACTTACAAAGACAACTAGCAAATTTGGCGTAGAGTTTGATAGCCTTGCAGATCTTGTTGCTTTCGGTGTAGCGCCAGCGATTTTATTTTATTTGACTATTGGTAAAAATTTTGGTAGATTTGGGGCACTTATAGCTGCTATGTTTGTGGTTTTTGGAGCTATCAGACTTGCTCGTTTTAATGTCACTACTGGTACATATGAGCCAAATGTTTTTATCGGACTTCCTATACCATCAGCAGCTATTGTGAGCGTACTTTGGGTTGGAATTTATATCGACTATACTTTTTTAGAGGGATTTGAGTGGTGCTTGATGCTACTTGAAGCTACTTTGGCAGCTTTAATGGTTAGCAACATCCGCTATCCAAGTTTTAAAAAAATAAATTTAAAACAAACCCATGTGATAAGAATTTTAGTAGCTCTTGTAGTTGCATTTTCGATGCTTTATCTATATCCATTTGAAAGTGCGACTTTGGTTATGAGCGTCTATATGCTTTATGGCATAGTAAGAGCCACTATAATGTTTAGTAAAAATTCCAAAAAAAAGGAGAGCGAATGAGCGAAAATGGCGTCATAAAATCACGTAAATTTTTACCAAAAATCGAAATCAAAAACTCTCTACTGCTGCTACTTAGGTAGCAAATTTCTCTTTACTTAACTCATCAAATTTAAAATTTAAATATAAAAAATAAAAAAGGACAAAAATGGATAAAAATAAAATTATAATCTTTGATACGACTTTAAGAGATGGTGAGCAAAGCCTGGTGCATCGATGAATACAGCTGAAAAACTACAGATTGCACTTCAGCTTGAAAGGCTTGGTGTGGATGTTATGGAGGCCGGATTTGCAGCAGCAAGCCCAGGGGATTTTGATGCGGTAAATCAAATAGCAAAGCAAGCCTCAAATATCACGGTTTGCTCTCTTGCACGTGCAGTTGAGCGTGATATCAAGGCAGCTGGCGAGGCATTAGCTCCAGCTAAAAATAAGAGAATTCATACATTTATAGCAACAAGCCCAATTCATATGGAGTACAAGCTAAAAATGAGCCCAGATGAAGTAATAAAACGTGCAATAGAGTCTATAAAATACGCAAAAACCTTTTGCGATGATGTGGAGTTTAGTTGCGAGGACGCTTGTAGAAGTGAAATGAGCTTTTTAAAAGAAATTTGTGATGCTGCCATAAATGCGGGTGCAAAAACTTTAAATATCCCTGATACGGTTGGTTATTTATATCCTGAAGAGATAACTGCTCGCATTAGTGAAATAGTAAAATTTGTAGGCGATAGAGCGATAATCTCTGTGCATAATCACAATGACTTAGGCATGGCTACAGCAAACTCGTTAGCGGCCATAAAAGCTGGTGCAAGGCAGGTTGAAGGTACGATAAATGGCATAGGTGAGCGTGCTGGAAATGCTGCGCTTGAAGAGATCGTGATGGCTATCAAAACCCGCAAAGACGTCTTTGCTCCACTTTATACAGACATTATCTCAAAAGAAATTTATCCAACTTCAAGACTGATTGCTAGTATTATAGGCATTGAGCCTCAACCAAATAAAGCTATCGTTGGTAAAAACGCTTTTGCTCATGAGAGTGGCATACATCAAGACGGTGTGCTGAAACACAAAGAGACCTATGAGATAATTAGCGCCGAGAGCATAGGCCTTGAGAAAAATTCTCTTGTTTTAGGTAAGCATAGTGGTCGCCACGCGTTTAAAGATAAGCTTGCTAGCCTTGGATTTGACCTTGATAGCGATGCTCTTAATAAGGCATTTGAAAAATTTAAAGAGCTAGCTGATAAGAAAAAAGAGATATTTGATGACGATATTAGGGCTCTTGTGGCTGAAGAGATTACAAAAATTCCACAAGCTTATGAGATCACGGCTCTTCTTCAAAGTAGCGGCGGAAGCCTTGCGAGTGCTTCAATTAGCATAAAACACAATGATGAGATTATTAGCGACTCAGCTCTAGGAAATGGTACTGCTGATGCGATATTTAAGGTGGTTGATCGTATTAGTGGCATTAGCGGCACGCTAAAAGACTATAAAGTGGCGTCTGTTTCTCAAGGCAAGGATGCACTTGCAAAGGTTGATGTAAGGGTCGAGTTTGAGGGCAAAACGGCTGTAATAGGACATGGACTTGATATAGATACTATGATGGCAAGCGCAAAAGCCTATGTTGGCGCACTAAATAGCTACCTTCGCATACATAAAAACTAAAATTTTAGCTGGCTGCTAAATTTGCAGCTAGCTATTTTAAATTTAATCCAAAAAATATATAAATTTTTAAAATTTAAAGTCTTTATTTAAAAAAATAGATTTTACTATCTTTACAAATTTTAAAATCTTTACTCACTCGCCTTAGCAATTTACTAAATTTAGAGGCGTGATATGCTCGCTCGTAAATTTTAAAATTTGATAGAGTTTAGACCGCGACTTACTACCCAACTATCTTTTTAACAGCCAGTGAAGCTAAATTTAGTCCAAAGCAAGCAGTCACGCCCATGAAGCTTCCAAGTGGCTTGCAAAGTGGCTCTTCTGTCGAAAAGACCACGTCAAATTTACTGCTAAAGCCTGATCTTTTGAGCTCATATCTATATTTTCTAGCTAGTGGATCGATCGAAGTTTTCCATACGCTAGCCACCTTTATCTTGGTTGGATCAACCCTTTTTGCCCCACCCATAGAGGCTATAAATTTGCTAGGATCTACCGCATTTGCAAGGGCGATCTTGGCGGTGATGTCATCGATCGCATCGATCACTACGTCAAATTTACTAAAGTCAAATCCAGCAATAAATTCTGGCGTGATCAGCGTCTGAATAGGCGTGATACAAGGATAAATTTTGGCAAATTCCTCCACCTTTACGCCGCCCACGTTTTCGCTGTAAATTTGGCGATTTTGATTTGTTATGTCAAAGATATCTTTATCGATTAAAGTGATGTGCCCAACCCCACTTCTAGCAAGCGCATCCACACACATTCCACCCACACCACCAGCTCCACAAACTAGCACTTTTGCGCTTTGAAGCCTGCTAAAACCATCCTCGCCAAAGAGCCATCTTATCCTTGTAAATCTATCATTTTGCATCAAATTTCCCTTTTAAGCTCTCCAAGCTCTCGTATGAAGTCATATTTAGTTTTATGGGCGTTATCGTGGCAAAGCCTCATTTACCTTGCTGATGTCGCTTGGCTCGCCTTTTTCGTATTCAAGTGCGGCGTTTCCAAGCCAGTAGTACTCGATGCCTCTTGGGTTGCGATTAAGCGTAGCATGCGTGGCGTAGGTGCGTTTGCCAGCTGGGACGACGGTGTAGCCTTTGAAATTTTTGCTAGTTACAGCCGGGATATTTACATTTAGGAATTCCCTTTGATTTAGCGAAATTTCACCCTCTAGCACCTTTGGCACGATAAATTTCACCACCTCTTTTGCTAGATTAAAGCCAAGTTCATTTAGCGAGTTGTTTGCATAAAACTGCGAAAAAGCGATACTTCTAATGCCTTGCAAAACCCCCTCCATCGCTGCTCCACACGTGCCAGAGTAGGTGATATCCTCGCCTAAATTTGCCCCGTGATTTATGCCGCTTATTACAAGGTCTGGCTTTTTGTTATAAAGTGCGTGAAGTGCGAGATAGATGCAGTCGCTGGGCGTTGCATCGTCAAGTTTAAAAAAGTTATCATCAAGTTTTATAAATCTAAGTGGCCTTGTGAGAGTTAGCGAGTGAGCGCAGGCTGATTTTTCAGAGCTTGGAGCTACGATCGTGACATTTACGCCATCTAGCTCGCTTAAAGCCTCTTTTAAAGCAAGCAAGCCAGTCGCTTCAAATCCATCGTCATTTGTTATCAAAATTTCTTTCAAATTTTATCCTTTAAAGGCTTGGATTTTATCACAGCTTTCTTAAAATTTTAAAGAATTTTTGCGTATAATGCCCCTAAAAAAAGACCTGATGAAAGTGTGTAAATGAAAATTTTAGTCTCCGCTCTTGAGCCGTCGGCAAATTTGCATTTAAAAGAAATTTTGAAAAATTTCGAGGGCGAATTTGAGCTAATGGGAATTTTTAGCGAAGAGCTTGGCACGCCATATATGAAAAGCAGCGAGTTTTCTGCGATGGGCTTTGTTGAGGTTTTGCCGCTCATTTTAAAAGCAAAAAAGGCGATGAAAAAAATGAGTCAGATGGCAAAAGAGGCTGATGCCGTGCTTTTAATAGACAGTCCAGCTTTTAATCTGCCGCTTGCAAAAGCGATCAAAGAGTCTGGTGCAAAGACGGCCGTGACATACTACATCTTGCCTCAAGTTTGGGCGTGGAAGCCAAAAAGAGTGAGCGCGGTTGAGAGGTATTGTGACAACCTAGCTTCGATCCTACCATTTGATGCGAAATTTTATAGTCGCTCGACCTACGTGGGACATCCTTTGATGGATGAGATAAAGCTTAAAAAAACTAGCCTAAGTAGCAGTGGCAAAGTGGCGTTTTTGCCAGGATCAAGAAGGTCAGAGATTTCAAGACTGATACCAGTTTATAGAGAGCTTGCTGAGAATATTGAGGCAAAAAGGTTACTTGTCGTGCCACCATTTTTGCTTGATAAAGTGGGCGAAATTTATGGCGATGTGAGTGATTTTGATATCGTCTCAAATACGCCTGAAGCCTTGTATGAGAGCGACTTTGCCTTTGTTTGCTCAGGTACGGCTACTCTTGAAGCAGCGCTCATTGGTACGCCATTTGTGCTAGCATATAAGGCAAAAGCAATAGATATTTTTATAGCTAGAAAATTTGTAAAGATCAAGCACGCTGGACTTGCAAATATAATGTTTGATTTCATGGGCAAAGAGCCGCTTCATGAGGAGTTTATCCAAGAGTTTGCAACGGCTGAAAATTTGCTAAGAGCTTATGAGAGCTGCGATAGGCAGAAATTTTTAAAAGGCTGTGATGAATTGAGAGAGTATTTGTCGCATGGCAGCAGTAAAAATGTAGTAAAAATTTTAAAAAATATGGAGTAAAAATGAGTGAACCAATGACAATGCATGGATACGAGAAGATAGAAGCTGAGCTAAAGGATCTAAGGCTGGTGCAACGCCCTCAAATCGTAACTGAGATAGATATCGCAAGAAGCCATGGCGATCTAAAAGAAAATGCTGAGTATCACGCTGCAAAAGAAAAGCAAGCTTTCATAGATGCTAGGATAGCAGAGCTAAGCGCGCTTCTTGCAAATGCTGAAGTGATCGATCCAAGTAGCTATGAGCACGATAGAGTTAGATTTGGCTCAAGTGTTACGATAATGGACGAGGAAACCGAAATAGAGCATACATATACGATAGTTGGCATTAGTGAAAGTGACATCGACAAAGGCTATATCTCGATAAATTCGCCACTTGCAAAGCAGCTTTTGGGTAAGGCTGAGGGCGATGAGGTAGTGCTAAATTTACCAAAAGGCAGAAGCGATGTTGAGATTGTAAAAATTTGCTATAAGCCTATAAAATTTGACTAAAAAGATGAGACAAAGAGTCAGAAACTGCTTTTTGGCTCTGCTAATTTTTAATTAAGGCAAAATTTGAGCGAATATCTATATGTCCCTGTTATAAAAGAAGGTGCAATCTTTATAGCTGATGCGCATGAAAACGTAAACCGCGATGGCTTTTTAAAATTTTTAAGAGCTGTTGATAGCGGGGAGATCAAAGAGCCGCCACAAATTTTTTTACTAGGTGATATGTTTGATTTTTTAAGTGGCGAGAGTGAGTACACTGTAAATTTCTACGCCGAGCATTTGAGACTTATAAATAAAATTTCAGAAAAGATAGAGATCTTTTATTTTGAGGGCAATCACGACTTTAGACTTTCAAATTTATTTAATAAAACAAGAAATTTTTGGGATGGGCATGAGGTGCAAAGCTACAAAAATGTCAAAATCTATGACATTTCTGCACAGCCAGCAAATTTTAAGACGATCAATGAAGAGCGCGTCCAGATCGCACATGGTGATATATTTTTACCTTTTATAGATAAATACGCACTTAGATTTTTACGTGTAAAATGGTTTTTAAAATTTATGAATGCTTTGGATAAATTTTTGCATTTTAAAATATCAAAAGCGATACTAGCTAGGCTTACTAAGAAAAATTTAGACTACAAAATTCCTAATTTTGAAGAGTTGATGAGCAGGCATTTACGCGGCTACAACGCTAATATAATAATAGAAGGACACTATCATCAAGGCAAGCAATTTAATATTTATGATAGATTTTATATAAATTTACCTTGTTTTGCATGCGAGCAAAGTTATTTTGTTGTAGAATACGCCCAGCAAAAATTAAATTTGCTCAAAATGAGTTTGAAAGGACATTGATGTTTGGAGATAACGTACTAAAAACGGACTCAAACGAGATGGAACTTGTTGATTTTCGTATCTTTAAAAAGACCGAAAACAAAGTATATGAAGGAATATACGGAGTCAATGTCGCAAAGGTGCGGGAGATCATTAAGATGCCAAATCTTACAGAGCTTCCTGGCGTTCCCGAGTATATCGAGGGAATTTTTGATTTAAGGGGCGTGGTGATCCCTGTCATAAATTTGGCAAGATGGATGAATATTATCGAGCCAACCGAAGGCGTAGTTATAAAGCCACGTGTTATTATTGCTGAGTTTAGCGGTATTTTGATCGGTTTTATCGTCCATGAGGCAAAAAGGATCAGGCGTATAAGCTGGAAAGATATCGAGCCTGCAAATTTTGCTTCAGGTTCTGGCGCTTTAGACAAAGGCAAAATAACAGGCGTAACAAGAATAGAAAATGATGAAGTTTTGCTTATTCTTGATCTTGAAAGCATAGTAGAAGAGCTTGGAATTTACTCGCCAAAGATCGAATTTGATGTAACAGATGATCAAAAATTAAAAGGTGTTTCTTTGGTTTTAGATGATAGCTCGACTGCTAGAAAACTGGTAAAAGACGCACTTGAGAAAATGGGACTTAGCGTGGTTGAGGCTAAAAACGGCGTTGAGGGCTTGGAGAGAATGGAAGAGCTTTATCAGAGATACGGAGACAACCTATCAAAAGAGCTTAGAGTCATATTAAGCGATATCGAAATGCCACAGATGGATGGATACCGCTTTGCTTCAACTCTTAAAAATGATGAAAGATTTAAAGAGGTTCCAATAGTATTTAACTCCTCATTGAGTAATGATTTTAGCGAAATCAAGAGCAAAGAAGCTGGTGGTGCTGCGTATCTTACGAAATTTGATGCGAGTATATTTTATCAAGAAGTGCTAAAAGTCATTGAAGCACATTCTAAATCTGCAAAATGAGGTGAAACATGGATGATATGAAAGAAATAATGGAAGACTTTTTAATAGAAGCTTTCGAACTTATTGAGCAGATAGATCATGACCTTGTTGAGCTTGAGTCAAACCCTGAAGATTTGGAATTATTAAATAGAATTTTCCGCGTTGCTCACACAGTAAAAGGTAGTTCAAGCTTTTTAAATTTTGATGTTTTAACAGAGCTTACTCACCATATGGAGGATGTTTTAAATAAAGCTAGAAAAGGCGAGCTAAAGATCACTCCAGACATTATGGACGTAGTTCTTGAGTCAGTTGATATGATGAAAGGCTTGTTAAGTAGCATTAGAGATCATGGAAATGATACAGCTGCTGGTATTGATATTAAAAACATTTGTGCAAGACTTACTCAAATTTCTGAAGGCGAGGCGCCAGCAGCAGCTCCTGAAGCTCCTGCCACACCAGTAGCTGAGCCAGTACCAGAACCGGAAAAAGAGCCAGAACCAGTCGCACCTGCCGAAGAAGCACCAGAGATAAGTGATGCTGAGCTTTCAAAGCTAAGCGACTCTGAAGTAGAAGCTGAGATAGAGAGACTTTTAAAAGTTAGGAAAGCTGAAGATAAGGCTAGACGTGCCTCAAAAGGCATAGCTCCAAAATCTCCTAGCGAGATAGCTCCGGCTGCAAGTAGCACTTCAGCTCCAGCTGCAAAAGCAGAGAGTAAAGAAAAGGATGGAGATAAAAAAGTCCCAGCCGCGAGCAGCGGTGCAGTAGCTCAGGAACAAACTATACGTGTTGAAGTAAAAAGGCTTGACCACTTAATGAACTTAATCGGCGAGCTTGTTCTTGGTAAAAACCGCTTATTAAAAATTTATGATGACGTGGAAGAGAGATACGAGGGAGAGAAATTTTTAGAAGAGCTAAATCAAGTCGTTTCAAGTCTAAGCTTAGTAACGACCGATATACAGCTTGCCGTTATGAAAACAAGAATGCTTCCAATAGCAAAAGTCTTTAATAAATTTCCACGTATGATACGCGATCTTAGCCGCGATCTTGGTAAGCAAATCGATCTTGAAATTTCAGGTGAAGAGACCGAGCTTGATAAGTCAATCGTAGAAGAGATCGGCGATCCACTAGTGCACATCATAAGAAATTCATGCGATCACGGTATCGAGGATCCTGAGACAAGAAAGGCAGCAGGCAAGCCTGAAAAAGGCCTTGTTCAGCTAAAAGCTTACAATGAAGGCAATCATATCGTTGTTGAGATAGTTGATGACGGTAAAGGCTTAGATGCTGATATGCTTAAATCTAAATCAATAGAAAAAGGCATTATTACTGAGCGTGAAGCTGATGCGATGAGCGAAAAAGAGGCATTTGGCCTTATTTTTAGACCAGGATTTTCAACTGCGGCAAAAGTTACAAACGTATCTGGTCGTGGTGTTGGTATGGACGTTGTTAAGACAAATATTGAAAAGCTAAATGGTATCATTGATATTGAAAGTGAAGTTGGAAAAGGCACAGTTATGAAGCTTAAAATTCCACTTACACTTGCGATTATTCAATCGTTACTTGTTGGAACACAAGAAGAATTTTATGCTATTCCACTTGCAAGTGTTCTTGAGACTGTTCGTGTACCGATTGATGATATCTACACGATCGATGGCAAAAATGTACTAAGGCTAAGAGATGAAGTCTTATCTCTTGTTAGACTTTCTGATGTATTTGGTGTAGAAAAAGCATTTGATGGTGGAGAGCAAACCTATGTCGTAATAATCGGTGTTGCCGAAGCAAAACTAGGCATCATAGTTGATACTTTGGTTGGACAAGAAGAGATTGTTATCAAATCAATGGGTGATTATCTACAAAATATCCCAGGTATTGCTGGTGCGACTATTAGAGGTGATGGCCGTGTGACATTGATTATCGATGTTGGTGCTATGATGGAGATGGCAAAAGATATCAAGGTAGACATTAGAGCCGAAATAGAAGATAGCACAAAAGCAAAGGAAAAGCCAAGTGATTATAAAGTCTTGATAGTTGATGACTCTAAAATGGATAGAACTATCATGCAAAAAGCGCTTGAACCAACCGGGGTAACAATAATAGAAGCCACAAATGGTGTTGAGGCATTAAATATCGTAAAATCCGGAGAACACTCCTTTGATGCGATTTTGATAGATATTGAGATGCCAAGAATGGATGGATATACACTGGCTGGCGAAATTAGAAAATACTCTAAGTATAGAAATTTACCACTTATTGCTGTTACGTCAAGGACGTCAAAAACAGATAGATTACGTGGCGTAGAAGTTGGAATGACTGAGTATATTACAAAACCATATTCAGCCGAATACCTAGAAAATGTCGTTAGAAAGAATATAAAATTAGCTTAGGGGTAAAGGATGGACAATAAACTAAATCAAGTTTTAAATAAACAAAAACAGCAAATAAATGGAACCGAGCTAAAAAATAACGAGGACATAGTTCAGCTAGTAGGTTTTGTGGTCGGAGAGGAAGAATACGCAATACCTATTTTAAATATTCAAGAGATAATCAAGCCTATTGAATACACACGTGTTCCTAGCGTACCTGATTATGTTCTTGGTGTATTTAACTTACGTGGCAACGTTATTCCTCTTATTGATTTAAGAAAACGTTTTTCGTTAAATGTTACAAAACAAAGCGCAAGCACAAGATATATCGTTATGAAAGATGCAGATAATATCGCTGGCTTTGTGATAGACCGCTTGACGGAGGCTATAAGAATAGACCGCAACAGGATCGATCCGCCACCAGAGACTTTAGTAAAAGACAAAGGCATGATTTATGGTATCGGTAAGCGCGACCAAAATATCCTTACGATCTTAAAGGTCGAAAGCCTTTTAAAACGTGATTTTTAGGGTATAGCTTGATAAAACTTTGTGTTTTTGATTTTGACTCTACAATAATGGACGGCGAGACAATAGATATTCTCGCCGCCGCTAATAATGCTAGTGAAGAAGTAGCTAACATAACTAAGCGTTCGATGAACGGTGAGCTTGATTTTTTTGAAAGTCTTACAAAAAGAGTAAAATTTTTAAAAGGATTACCACTTTTAAAGGTAAATGAAATTTGCAAAAATTTACCCATAATGCCTGGGGCTGGCGAGCTAATAGAGGCTTTAAAGCAAAAAGGTATCAAGGTTGTGGTTTTTAGTGGTGGATTTCACATAGCAACTGACGTCATGCAAGAGAAACTTAAATTTGATGCAAATTTTGCAAATATCTTGCATCATAAAGATGGAGTTTTGACTGGTAAAGTTGGTGGAGAAATGATGTTTGGTAGTTCAAAGGGAGATATGATTGACCGCTTGTGTGGACTATTAAATCTAGGCAAGGACGAGATAATGTGTGTTGGGGACGGGGCCAATGACATATCGATGTTTAGAAAGTGCGACCTTAGCATTGCATTTTGTGCAAAAGATATCTTAAAAAAAGAAGCGACACATTGTGTTGATGTTAAAGATTTGCGTGAAATTTTAAAATTTATAAGGTAGAAATTAATGTATGACAACAAAGCTAAATTCTCTCTTTGGTGTGATTTTATAGAGAGAAATTTTTTACAAAGCGAATTTAACTCTTTATTGGAAAATAATGTTATAAACGGTGCTACAAGCAACCCAGCTATTTTTAAAACAGCATTTGCTTCACCTGCTTATAAAAAGATAATAGAAACTAGCAATAAACGCCACCCAAAAGATCTTTATGAAATTTTGGCTACTCAAGATATAAAAATTGCAGCATGTAAAATGTTAAGAAATTATGCAAACGGCGATGATGGCTTTGTAAGCATTGAGGTTGATCCAAATTTAAGTGACGATACAGCCGCAACGATAGAGGAAGGTATCAGACTTCATAATCTAATATCAATGCCAAATGTTATGATAAAAATTCCAGCTACAAAAGATGGCTATGAGGCAATGAGCGCACTTATGGCAAAGGGTATTAGTGTAAATGCAACACTCATTTTTTCTCCAGATCAAGCAAAACAATGTCTTGAGGCTTTTAGTGAAGGTTCTAAAATTTACACGAGTCGCTTTGTAAATACAACTATGCCAAAAGGTGTAGTAAGTGTTTTTGTTAGTAGATTTGATAGAAAACTTGATGATACAATGGCTGCAAAGAGTCTACCAACTGGACAAGTTGGTATAATGAACGCTGCAAATATATATCACATGATTGAAGATTTTGGGCTAGAAAATGTAAGAACGCTTTTTGCAAGTACAGGTGTAAAAGGTGGTAGCTTAAGAGGGGATTACTACGTTAGAGAGCTAATGTATAAAAACTCCATCAATACAGCACCAATCGAAACTATAAAAGAATTTATCAAAGCAAAAGCGGAGATAAAAAATGTGCCTAGTAAAGAAAATATTTTAAGCTTTTTTCAAATTATAAAAAATAATGATATAGACATAAATATTATTTATAAAGAATTGCTAAATGATGGATTAAAACAGTTTGTATCAGCATTTGATGATATTATGAAATCACTTTAAACAAAGAAATAAGCTAATAATACAAATAGAAAAAGCGATCATTCCAAAGTAAGCTTTATTTGAAATTTATAAAGTATTGGATAGAATCAGCACCTATTTTTTACGAAAGGAAAACGATGTTAGAAGGAATCGTTAGAGAGAGTATCGGTAAGAAGTCTGCAAAGGCTTTGAGAAGAGATGGTTATCTAATCGCCAACATTTATGGCAAGGGATTAGAGAATATTGCAGCTGCTTTTAAAGTAAATGACTTTATTAAAGAAGCGCGCAAAAAAGAGAGCCTTGCTTTTGATGTAAAAGTAGGCGGAAAAGTTTATAATGTCGTTATTGTTGATTACCAAAGAGATGTTGTTACAAGCGATCTTAAACACGTAGATCTAAAAGTAGCACTTCCAGGCGTTTTATCAAAATATATGATCCCAGTTAAGCCAGTTGGAACACCTATTGGTCTTAAAAATAAGGGCGTTTTGATCCAGTCAAAAAGACGTCTTTGCGTAAAATGCACGGCTGAAAATTTACCAAATTCATTTGACGTTGATGTAAGCAAACTTGACATTGATGATACGATTTTGGTTCGTGATATCACAGCTCCTAAAGGCGTTACCATTGTAGACGCTGACCGTGTTGCGGTACTTGGAGTTATTAAAGCTAAATAAAAAGGGCTTTTGTGACACTAATAGCGGGGCTGGGAAATCCTGGCTCCAAATATGAAAACACTAGACATAATATAGGCTTTATGCTTATAGATCTCCTAAAAGACTCAAATTACAAAGATGTTAGCTCAGCCAAATTCCAAGGCGAAGTTTTTAAATTCAATGACATTATCTTGCTAAAACCAACAACTTTTATGAACCTCTCAGGACAAAGTGTAAAAGCGGTCAAAGATTTTTATAAACCAGATAGAATAATCGTAATACATGATGATCTCGATCTTAGTTTTGGTGCGATTAAATTTAAAAAAGGTGGCAGTAGTGGTGGGCATAATGGTATAAAATCAATCGATGGATTAATCGGCAACGACTACGAAAGGGTGCGTGTTGGCATTGGGCACCTTGGTGATGCTAAAAATTTTGTCCTTGGAGAGTTTAGCGATGAGGAGAAAAAGGCTTTAGATGAAATTTTAGCCTATACAAAAAAAACAGTTTGCGAGCTACTAAAGAGTGACATCAACGAAATCTCGCAAAAATTTACGATAAAAAAAGGTCTTATCAAATGAAACTATACGCCAGATATGTTGGCTGGGTCTATATAAAATCTTTTCTTATCGTATTTTTAGCGCTTGAACTATTTTATGTTGGTATCGATCTGCTTACAAATTTAAAAGATCTGCCACCATCTGCTAACCTTCAGCTCCTTTATGTTGGGCTTACATCGCTTAGCGCTATTGGCTACGTTTTGCCACTTTCGTTTATTTTTGCACTAATAATTTTGCATGTAAATATGGTCAGGTCAAATGAGCTAATCAGTTTTTATGCGCTTGGTATTAGTAAAAATAGTCTAATTTTTCCACCATTTTTTATTGCACTTTTTGTAACTATCTTTTATGTTGGCTTAAATTTTACTCCATTTGCCTATGCGCACGACTATCAAAAAAGTATCGCTAAAAATACGGCTTTCTCAAAAAGCACAAATGATTCATTTTTAAAATTTGAAGGCAAATTTATCTACATAAAAGAGCTAAATTCTGTTAATCAAATAGCAAATGATGTTAGAATTTTTGAGATAAATGGCACAAATTTACTCTCAACTACATTTGCAAATCATGCTAATTTTAAAGACAATGAGTGGATTTTAAAAGATGTTAATCAAACTCTTTTACCGCAAATTTTAGAGCTTGGTGAGGCTGGTTTTAATAAGATACAAAGCGAGAACTTAGATGCACTAAAAGGCTTTAAGCCAAAGAGTATTGAAAGCGCTGTTAGTGTTGAAAACTCAAAATTTAATATCCCAGATGCGATAAATTTTATAAAAACATTTAAAAATGAAGGTATCGGCCTTGATAGCGCAAAAACAGCTTTTTACAACCTTACTATCGCACCATTTTTTGCACCATTTTTGTTGCTCATTTTTTACTATCATTTGCCTGTGACCGGTAGATTTTTTAATCTTGCGCTTTCGACTTTTATTTTTGTTGTGATAACTCTTGTCGTTTGGGGACTGCTCTTTATTCTTGCAAAATTTGCACAAACTTCTGTGATCTTGCCAGAAATCGGCATAGTTTTGCCAGTTATTTTACTTTTTGCATACGCCATTTATCTCATAAGATCGCATCGTTAAGCCAAATTTTGGCAAGCTTTTTGTAAAATCAAGCCATTTTAATAAAGGCTATTTTATGGATTTTAAAGAGCTTGCAAATAGATACAAAACCCCACTTTACGTTTATGATTTTAACTACATTAAAGAGCGCTACGAGGCGCTAAAAAACGCATTTTACGCTAGAAAATCTCTCATTTGCTATGCGGTGAAAGCAAACTCAAATCTAAGTGTTTTGAAATTTCTAGCCGACCTTGGAGCTGGATTTGATTGTGTTAGCATTGGAGAAGTAAAAAGAGCGCTTTTAGCAGGCGCGAAGAGGTATCAGATCATTTTTAGTGGTGTTGGCAAGAGCGATGATGAGCTAAAAGAGGCTTTAAAAAATGAAATTTTGCTAATAAATGTGGAGAGTTTTGCTGAACTTTTAAGACTTGAAAAGATCACAAAAGGGCTAAACTTAAAGGCAAGAATTAGCATTAGGGTAAATCCAGGTGTCGATGCAAAAACTCACCCTTACATTTCAACAGGGCTAAATGAAAATAAATTTGGAGTTGATTCTGAAACAGCCAAAAAAATGTACATCCACGCTAAAGCTTCAGACTCTCTTGAGCCAACTGGCATACACTTTCACATCGGATCTCAGCTAACATCACTTAGCCCGATAATCGACGCTGCAAACATCGTTAGCGAGCTTTTAAGAGAGCTAAAAGCACTTGAAATAGACATCAAATTTTTTGACGTTGGCGGCGGACTTGGCATTATTTATAGCGATGAAGAAGAGATAAATTTATACGACTACGCACAAGGAATTTTGGGTGCTCTAAAGGGTCAAGATGTAACCATCGTTTGCGAGCCAGGTCGCTTTATCGTAGGCAATGCCGGCTATTTTGTTGCAAGCGTTTTATATGAGAAATTTAACGGCAAAAAGAGATTTGTCATCACTGATGGCGCGATGAATGATCTCATTAGACCAAGCCTTTATGGCGCTCATCATGAAATTTTTGTCTACGGCAAGGACGAAAATTTAAGCCCATGCGACGTGGTTGGCCCAGTTTGTGAAAGCGGCGACTTTTTGGCAAAAGATATAAAACTGCCAGAGTGCAAGAGTGGCGATCTAGTTGTGGTTAAAGGGGCAGGCGCCTATGGATTTAGCATGAGCTCAAACTACAATACAAGAAATAGAGCCGCTGAAGTTTGCCTACTTGACGGAGAGGATAGGCTGATAAGAAGACGCGAGAGCTTCGAAGATGTCGTGGCTTTGGAGAGAGAATTTCTGGAGAATGGCGATGCAAGAGCTAAATGAACTTAGAAAAGAGATCGATGCGATCGATGATCTCATTTTAAATAAGCTAAATGAGAGAATGAGGCTGGTCGAGCAAATCGGCAAGCTAAAACAAACTACTGGGACGCCTATATATCGCCCTGAGCGTGAGCGAGCTATCATAAACCGCCTAACAAGCCTTAGCAAAGAAAAAGCTTTAAACAAGGCTGCGATTGAAGCTATATATCTTGAAATTTTTGCCGTTAGTAGAAATTTAGAGATGCCGCAAAAGATCGTCTATCTCGGACCTGAGGGCACTTACACGCATCAAGCAGCGCAGAGTAGATTTGGTGCGATGAGTTCGTATTTGCCTCTTGCAACTATCGAAGCTGTATTTTCAAAGCTTGCTCACAAAGAGGCAAAATATGGGGTTGTGCCGATAGAAAATAACACAGAAGGTGCTGTCGGTGCCACACTTGACTGCTTGGGTAAATTTAACGATGTAAAAATCGTCGCCGAGCTCTATATTGACATCCACCACAGCTTTGTCAGCATAAATGAAGATTTAAAAGAGATAAAGCGAATTTACTCGCATCCGCAAGGATACAACCAGTGCCGTAAATTTTTAGAAGATCACTTGCTAAACGAAGTCGAATTTGTCCCAGCAAAATCAACCGCAGCCGCCGCATATATGGCCTCTATGGATAGAAATGCAGCCGCCATTTGTTCAAAGATCGCAGCTAAAATTTACAATGTGCCGATCATCTATGAGACGATCGAAGATAATATGGCAAATAGGACGAGATTTTTGATTTTAAGTGATTTTAAAAACGCAAGAGTTGAAAACTCAAAAACCTCAATACTTGCCAAGACCGATCACAGTCCGGGACGCCTTGCCGATCTGCTTCAAATTTTTAAAAATGAAAATATCAATATCACAAAACTTGAGTCACGTCCTATAAAACAGCGCGAGTTTAAGTCAATGTTCTATCTTGATTTTGAGGGGCATATAGACGATGAAAAGGTACAAAATGCCTTTGAACTTGCAAAAGAGAGCGGTGCTGAGATTACGTGGCTGGGAAGCTATTTAAACGGAGATGAGTGATGAAATTTAATGATTTTTTAGATGATCTAGTAAATTACGAGGCTGGAAAGCCAATCGAGCTTGTAGTTAGAGAATTTGGCATCGAAGCAAAAGACGTGATCAAGCTAGCCAGTAATGAAAATCCATTTGGTACAAGCAAAAGAGTGGAAGAGGCGTTAAAAGAGGTCGCCAAAAATGCACATTTATATCCAGACGACAGCTATTTTGAACTAAAAGAAGGGCTGGCTAAAAAATATGATGTTAGCAGTAAAAATTTAATAATCGGCTCTGGAAGCGACCAGATTATAGAGTATGCACTGCACGCAAAAGCAGACAAACAAAGCGGCGTTTGATGGCTGGTGTGACCTTTGCAATGTATGAAATTTATGCAAAGCAAACTGGAGCAAAAATTTATCGCACAAAGAGCATGGGGCACGATCTAAATGAATTTTTAGAAATTTATAATGCAAAAAAAGATGAAATTTCGGTCATTTTTCTATGTATGCCAAACAACCCTTTGGGTGAGTGCTTGGATGCTAAAGATGTATTTGATTTTATAGAAAAGATCGATGAAAATACACTTGTGGTGCTTGACTGTGCCTATAACGAATTTGCAAAATTTAAAGATAACAAAAAAGAGATAAGATCAAGCGATGCGGCTAAGCTTAAAAACGTCATCTATCTTGGAACATTTTCAAAGGCTTATGCACTTGGCGGCATGCGTGTTGGATACGGTATAGCAAACGAAGAGATCATAGATGCACTTTCGAAGCTAAGAGCCCCTTTTAACATCACAACACCAAGCCTAAAAGCGGCAATTGTGGCTCTTGGTGATGATGAGTTTGTACAGCAAACCATGCAAAATAACTTTGATCAAATGAAAAGATATGAAGAATTTGCAAAGCAAAACAACATAGAATTTATCCCAAGCTATACAAATTTCATAACATTTAAATTTAATGAGCCAAAATCAAGCCAGATATGCGAAAAGATGTTAAAAAAAGGTATAATTTTGCGAGATCTAAAAAGCTATGGCCTAAATGCAATAAGAATTACTATTGGACTTGGGTGGCAAAATGATAGAGTTTTTGAAGAATTAAAGCAGATTTTAAAGTAGGAATATGGATTTTAAGGCATTACTTCATCAAATAAGTCAAATTTACCAGAAGCTTTCATTAAAACAAAAGATTGTTGCGGCTAGCTCCATTGTCTTGGTAGTGGCATTTTTAGTCTTTCTGACACTTTATAAAAATAAAAGCGAAAATTTTGCAGGCTACAGCGTCCTTTTTGAAAATATCAGTCCGAGCGATTCGGCTTTAATAGTAGATCAGCTAAATAAAGATGGCGTCAAGTATAAGCTTGCAAATGAGGGTACTATTCTTGTTCCAACAAGTGATGTGTACAAAGAGAGGATTGCAGTTGCAACGCTTGGAATACCAAAAGAGAGCAAGATTGGTTTTGAAATTTTTGATAAACAAGAATTTGGTGCGACCGATGCCGAGCAAAGGGTAAAATTTCAAAGAGCACTAGAAGGTGAGTTGGCTAGAACGATCGAGAGTCTCTCATCTATTCAAAAAGCGACTGTGCGTATCGCCATCCCTAAAGAGAGCGTCTTTACTGAGCGTCAAGCACTTCCAACAGCTTCTATCGTGGTTGAGTTAAAGCCAGGTGTTAGCCTAAATGCAAAGCAAATTTTTGGTATTAAAAATTTAGTCGCAGCTTCTGTTACAAACTTAAGTACTGAAAATGTAAAAATAGTAAATCAAGATGGTGTCGCACTTGGCAACGAAGATGGTGAGTTTGATAGTGACGCTATAGCTCAACAGATCCGCTATAAGCGCGAGTTCGAAAACAACTATGAGCAAAAGATAGTAAATGTCTTAGCTCCGATAGTAGGCGGAGCTGATAAGGTCGTAGCGAAGGTAAATATTGACTTTGACTTTGACAAAAAAGATACGAAAAGCGAAGTTTACGACCCAAATAACGTTGTTAGAAGTGAAAGCAATATAGAAGAAAAACGCCAGGGATCATCTCCAAATGAAGTGGGCGGCGTACCAGGTGCGGTCAGCAACATTGGCCCAGTTCAAGGGCTAGATGACAACACATTAAAAGAGCAATATAATAAGAGCTCACAGCAGACAAACTACGAAATTTCAAAGAAAGTTACAAATATAAAAGGGCAGTTTGCTAGCATCAACAGAGTAAGTGCAGCTGTCGTTATAGACGGGCTTTATCAGAGCAAAAAAGATAAAGATGGCAAGCCAACTGGGGAGCTAGAATTTACGCCACTTACAAAAGAGCAAAGAGAGTCAATCACAAATTTAATCAAGCAATCAATAGGCTATAGTCAAAGCAGGGGCGACGAGGTAAGTTTAGATAATTTTGAGTTTAAAACTGGCAAGGATGTAAGCACTGGCGAGAAGATGGATAGTTTCGTAAATAACTATGTAATGCCATTTTTGCCGCTAGTAAAATATATTTTTGCAGCATTGTTGCTTTATATTTTCTATAAAAAAGTCATTGTGCCATTTATGCAAAAGATGCTTGAAGAGACAAAAGAAGAAGATGAGCAAGTTCAAGATGGTCTTGAAGATATTGAGGTAGATGCTGAAGATACACTTGAGAAATTTAAAGCTGCTCGCAAAAAGGTCGAAGAGCAACTAGGACTTAGTGGCGATTTTAATGAAGATGAATTAAAATACGATGTTTTACTTGAGAAAATGAGAGCGATCATCACAGAAAGAAATGAAGAGATAGCAATGCTACTTCAAGATATGGTAAAAAATGACAGCGACTTTAATATGCGTAAGGAAATTTGATGTCAATAAAGCTAAATGACAAGCAAAAAATGATATATGATGATCTATCGATGCCTGAAAAGATTGCTATTTTGCTGATTCAGCTTGGCGAAGAGGCAACTGCTCTTATATTTTCTCACATGGATGTTGATGTCATCACTGAAATTTCAGGCTATATCGCAACTGCAAAAAACATAGACAAACAAGTCGCAAGTGCCGTGCTAGAAGAATTTATGCATTAATGCAGTCAAATCAATATATGAGAAGTGGTGGCTTAGAGTATGCAAAAGAAATTCTTTACCGCACATTTGGTCCAGAGGCAGCTCAGAAAATTTTAGACAAGCTTGCAAAAAGCATGGAGAACTCAAAAAGCTTTGGCTATCTTGATAAGATAAAACCACAACAGCTTGCAGACTTTATCATAAAAGAGCACCCTCAAACCATCGCGTTAATACTAGCTCACATGGACTCAACGAGCGCTGCTGAAACGCTTAGTTTTTTCTCAGATGAGCTAAGAAGCGAAGTCGTGATCAGGATGGCAAATCTTGGTGATATTAGTCCATCGGTAATTAAGCGTGTTTCAACTGTACTTGAGGGCAAGCTTGAAAGTCTTACGTCATATAAAGTCGAAGTTGGTGGTCCAAGAGCTGTGGCAGAAGTGCTTAATAGACTTGGGCAAAAAGCTAGCAAAAGTACGATCGAACGCATCGAACAAAGTGATGATAAGCTCGCAACAACGATTAAAGAGCTTATGTTTACCTTTGAAGATATTATCAACCTTAACGCAACTGCGATTAGAGAAATTCTTAAAAATGTCGATAAAAAAGACCTTATGGTCGCATTTAAAGGCTCAAGCGATGGCATCAAGGATAAATTTTTATCAAATATGTCTCAGCGTGCAGCAGAAGCCTTTAAAGAGGAGATGCAATATCTTGGTGCGGTGCGTGTAAAAGATGTTGAAGAGGCCCAAAGGCGCATAGTGGAGACAGTGCAAACTCTAGCTGATCAAGGTGTATTCCAAGTCGGCGAAGCAGATGAGATGATAGAATGAAAAGCAGCGTAATAACCAGTGAGACTTCTCCAGCTCACTTTATAGAAAATTACAGATTTAAGGTACTTGGAGTTGGAGAGCGAGTCGCAGATAGTGCTCCTGTATTGATAGAAGAAAATAATCTTAGTGAAGAGCTAAGCGAGCAAAATTTTGGGCAAAAGGGTGAAAATTTCATTCCTCAAGCTAACCACCAAACGCAAGCAAGCCCGCAAAACCACTTTGCTTCTCAGGCTCAAAGTCCACAAATACAGCAAGCAGGCGAGTCGAGCTTCGTCGAAGAGTTACTTAAGAAAACAGACGAGTTAAGTAGCAATATTATCAAACTTCAAATGCAAATAGAAAACCAAGAAAGCGAATTTGCTAAGCGCCTTGAGGCTGAAATTTCTCGCGCAAAAGAGGATGGCAAAAATGAGGGTATCGCCCAAGCAAATGCGGCAAATGAAGCAAGGATAAATGAGTTAGAGGCTAGATTTAGCACTTCAGCTGCAAAACTTGAAGAGCAATATATTAAATTTGATGAGTTTTTAAAGAAGATCGAAGAAGAGCTTGGACAAACTGCTATAAAAATCGCAAAAGAAGTAATCGATAAAGAAATTTCAACCTCTTCAAATCAGATCGCTCATCATCTAGCAAGCTCTCTTATAAAAGAGCTAAGTAATGTTAAAAATATAGAAATTCGCGTAAATCCCGAAGATAGCGAATATATAAAAGAGCAATTTAGCAAGAATGAACACGTCAAGATAAGCGCTGATGATGCTATAAGCAAAGGCGGTGTGGTTATTATAAGTGATGGTGGCAATATTGATGCAACTATGCAAACAAGGCTAGAAAAACTAAAAATGCTGGTAAATAATGAATAAAGACGTTAAAAGTTTAGATGTTGATGAACTAAACGCACTTTGTCATGACATCAGGGGTAAAATTTTAGTCACCGTTAGCAAAAATGGCGGTCATCTTAGCTCAAATATTGGTGCAGTCGAGATCATCGTTGCGATGCATAAAATTTTTGATGTGACAAAAGATCCATTTATCTTCGATGTGAGCCACCAAAGCTACGCACACAAGCTACTAACTGGACGCTGGGAGAGCTTTGATACGCTTAGGAAATTTAATGGTATCAGTGGCTATACAAAGCCAAGCGAAAGTAAATTTGACTACTTTGTAGCAGGGCATAGCTCGACGTCCATATCTTTAGCAGTTGGTGCTGCAAAGGCGATAAAACTTAAAAACGAAGATCGTATCCCAGTAGCTGTTATAGGCGATGGCTCACTAAGTGGCGGCATGGCGTACGAGGCGCTAAATGAGCTGGGAGACAGAAAATATCCTTGCGTCATCATCCTAAATGACAACGAGATGAGTATAAGCAAGCCAATAGGCGCACTTAGCAAGTATCTAAGCCAAATGATGGCAGGGCAGTTTTATCAAAAATTTAAGGGCAGGGTTGAGAAATTTCTAAGTTATATGCCAGACTCAGCAGCATATATGGCTAGGCGCATGGAGGAGGGTATCAGGCTAATTACTCCAGGTATGTTTTTTGAAGAGCTTGGACTTGAGTATATAGGCCCAGTTGATGGACACGATTTGGCAGCGCTTCTTAGTACATTTGAAACTGCTAAAAACATGAAAAAACCAGTCATAGTGCATGTGCAGACACTAAAGGGCAAAGGATATGAATTTGCCGAGGGCTATTATGAAAATTGGCACGGAGTTGGACCATTTGATCTAAAAAGTGGAGAATTTATCAAAAGACAGTCAAATAAGTCAGCCACGGCGATCTTTAGCGAGCATCTTTTAAAGATGGCAAGAGAGCACAGCGATATCGTTGGTGTGACGGCTGCGATGCCAACAGGCACTGGCATGGATGCTTGATACAAGAATTTCCAGATCGTTTTTGGGACGTAGCGATAGCCGAGCAGCATGCAGTCACCTCGATGTCAGCTATGGCAAAAGAGGGTTTTAAGCCATTTGTCGCGATATACTCAACTTTTATGCAAAGGGCCTATGATCAAGTCATTCATGACGCTTCTATTTTAAATTTAAACATCACTTTTGCGATGGATAGGGCTGGTATTGTGGGCGAGGACGGCGAAACGCATCAGGGTGCTTTTGATATCAGTTTTTTAAATGCCGTGCCAAACATGGTTCTTTTTGCTCCAAGGTGCGAAGAGAGCATGAAAAATGTTATGGAATTTGCCTACTCTTACAAGGGTGTTAGCGCATTTAGATATCCGCGCGGAGCGTTTATCTTAAGAGATGAGTTTGAAGCTCAGCCACTTGAGTTTGGCAAGGGTGAAATTTTAGCTGATGCAAATAGTGATATTGTATTTTTAGGCTATGGCAACGGCGTTGGCAGAGCAAATTTGGTCAGAAATTTACTAACTGGCAAGCTTGATGTGATATTGGTTGATCTTGTCTTTGCAAAGCCGCTTGATAGTGAGCTTTTATTAGATCTTGCAAAACGCACTAAAAAGTGGTACATCTTTAGCGATAGTGCTAAAAAAGGCGGTATTGGTGAGATAGTAAGTGCATTTTTACAAGAAAATAAAATTTCAAATATAAGCGTCATTAGCTTTGAGTATGAAGATAAATTTATCCCCCATGGTTCAACCACCGAGATTGAAAAGTACCTTGGTATAAGTGCCGAGCAGATTACCAAAAATTTACTAGAAAATAATTAATATCATTTAATAAAGTAACGTTTAATATTATTTTTGCTAGCATAAGCCAAAATAAAAATAAGGAAAAGCATTATGCAATACGTATCATTATTAAAGCAATCTGGGCTAAAAGTCACACCACAGCGCCTTAGCGTTTTAAGAATTCTTGATCGCCACACGCATCCAACGATTGATGAGCTTTATGATGAAATTTTAAAGGAGAGTCCATCGGTTTCTCTTGCGACAGTTTATAAAAATTTAAATACTTTAAAAGACGAAGGTCTCGTAGTCGAAGTAAATATCGTCAATCAAAAAGCTAGATATGACATCTACGAATATCCACATATTCATGTTGTCTGTGAAAGCTGTGGAAGCGTCGAGGACGTGAGCTACGATGATGCTGAGCTTGGCAAATATCAAGAAGCACTAGAAAAGAAGATCGGAAATATAATAGAGCGTCTAAATATCGTAGCTAGCGTAAAAAGCTGTAAACACTGTAAATAAAATTTATGTTGCTATTTAGTAGCATAAATTCCATCTTTTTCTTGTAAAAATACTTTTAAAATAAGCCTAAATTTAGCATTTTTCTCATTGTTTTAAGCACTAACTTGCTAAAATGAACAAAAAATTTTGGAGAAAAATGTGAGTTTGGAGATAGAGCGTAAATTTTTACTCAAAAATTCTCAAATTCTAGATTTTTTAAAAGAAGCTGGAGTAGTCTTTAAACATCTTGAAATTTCTCAGTTTTATACCAAGATAACGCAAAATGAAGAGATCCGCTTTCGAAGCGAAGAGGATAAATTTATAAAAACTGTAAAGATTGGCAAAGATCTAATCAGGGAAGAAAATGAAGAATTTTGCGAAAAAGCAGAGTTTAAAAAGGCTCTTAAAAGCCGCATCGGTAGCGTCATCTTAAAAGATAGATACATTTTTAAACTAAATAACAATCCTTGCAATATTGATATTTTTAAAAATGAACTAAACGGGCTTTGTACATTTGAGATCGAATTTAGCGATGAAAATGAGGCCGTCTTTTTCAATCTGCCACCATTTTTAGAAAATTTTTGCCTAAGTGACGTAACTTGCGATAAAAGATATAAAAACAAATTTCTTGCCATCCATGCTAATGAAAATGAACAAATTGACTACAAAAGAGCCTATAAGATCATAAAAGAAAAAGAAATTCTGCCAAATTTTGCTGCAAATCTAAAAAGCGGAGAGGCGCTAAGAGTCCTTTTTGTTAGTATTTTTAAAGTAATAAAAAGGCTAAAAAGCCAGTATTTGATAGACAAAGATGAAGAAGTTTTGCATGAGCTTCGCGTAAATTTAAGAAAGGTTAGATCGATCCTTAAAATTTTTAGTGGCGTTTTTGATGAGAAAGTGACACTTTTTTTTGGTGAGAATTTTAAAATGCTTGCAAACTCGACAAACAAAAAGCGAGATTTGGATGTATTTTTGAACTTTTTAAACGAGCAAAAGCACGCAAATGAGCCTATCTATTTTGTGCGAAAGGCTCTAGATTTAGAGTATGAAAATGTAAAAAGCTACCTTAGCGACGAAGAAAACTACGCATTTTTAAAAGAGTGGGAGATATTTTTAAACGAGGGTGAATTTTATAAGTCAAAACTCTTTGATGTAAGCCTTTCGCGCCTTGGTTCGTTTAAGCTTAGAACGCTTTTGGTTTTAGCTCAAAAAAGGCTAAAAAGCCTTAATCAAGACTGCCCAAATGAGAGCTTTCATGATCTTAGGATAGAGCTTAAAAAGATGAGATACACATATGAGTTTTTGTGTGAAATTTTTTATTTTGAAGGGCTTAAAAAGTATGAAGAGAAGCTAAAACAGATGCAAGAAATTTTTGGTAGTCTTCAAGACTATGACGTCTGGCTCGGTATCCTTAAAAGACTTCCAGAAACGCCAGATAAAGAGAGGCTCGAGAGTAAAATTTACAAGCAAATTTATAAAAGTAGAGAAGAGATACTAAAAAAGCGTCTTAAATTTATAAAAGCAACTCGCAAAATTTCAAGAAATTTAAAAATTTACTACATATAAAAGGGCAAATTTATGCAAAAACAAGAAAAAATCGTTGATATGTTTAACCAGATCGCTCCGACTTATGACGTCGCAAACAGAGTGCTAAGTCTTGGTGTGGACGTGAGTTGGAGGAAATTTGCCTGCAGATATATGCTAGAAATTTTTAAAGAAAGAAGCATAAATATCGTAGATGTAGCTTGCGGTACTGGCGATATGATGGGGCTTTGGAGTGAAATTTCAAAAGAATTTGGCGTTGAGGTGAAAAGCCTTACTGGCATCGATCCCTCAAGTGGTATGCTAAAAGAGGCGAGAGCGAAATTTCCAAATTTTAAATTTATAGAAGCCTACGCTGACAACACGACGCTTGCAAGCGGAGAGGCTCAAATTCTAAGCATAAGCTATGGTATTAGAAATGTAGTCGAGAGAAAGGCGGCACTTAGGGAGTTTAATAGAGTGCTTGCTTTAAATGGCTACGTAGTCGTGCTTGAATTTACAAAACGTCAGAAAAAGGGTCTTATAACCTCGCTAAGAGATTTTTACCTAAGTAAAATTTTGCCAAAAATTGGTGGCTTTATCTCAAAAAATAAAGAGGCATACGAGTATCTACCAAGCTCGATCGAAAATTTCTTGGATGCAAAGAGCTTTTGCGACGAGCTAGCCGAAGCTGGCTTTGAGATAGAGCTTTGCAAGGGCTTTAGCATGGATATCTCGACACTATTTATCGCTAAGAAGGTAAGAGAAATCAATGCTTAGTGTATCTGAGCTAAACGAAAAAGCAAAGGCACTGCTTGAAGCAACGCTTGACTACGTCGAGGTAAGTGGAGAAATTTCGCGCCTTACTAAGCATGCCTCTGGGCACTGGTACTTCACGCTAAAGGACGAAAAGTCAAGCATCTCAGCTGTGATGTATCGCATGAATAACCAAAAGGTGAAATTCCTGCCAAAAGATGGGTTAAAAGTAAAAATTTATGGCAAAGTGACCATTTATTCGCCAAGCGGGTCGTATCAGCTAGTGGCTAGTGCGATGCTGCCTGATGGTGAGGGCGAGCTTGAGCTTGCGTTTAGGCAGCTTAAAGAAAAGCTCGAAAATGAGGGCCTTTTTGACATTGCTGCAAAAAAAGAGATACCAAATTTACCTAAAAAAATAGCCCTTGTCACAAGCGCTACCTCGGCGGCACTTCAGGATATGTTAAAGGTCGTGACGAGCCGCTGGAAGCTAAGTGAAATTTATATATTTGACGCATTAACTCAGGGTGAAAGTGCTCCAAGCTCGCTTATAAAAGCCTTACGCAGGGCCGATAAATACGGCGTTGATGTGATCGTTTTAGCGCGAGGAGGTGGCAGCAAAGAGGATCTTTGGTGCTTTAACGACGAAGGTCTAGCGCGTGAAATTTATGCCACCAAAACGCCAGTCATAAGCGCCATCGGACACGAGATAGACTATGTTATAAGTGACTTTGTAGCAGACCGCAGGTCGCTTACGCCAAGTGCAGCCATGCTTGATCTGCTGCCTGATGAGGAGGCGTTTTTTCAGTATCTTGACAGGCTTAGCGACGATCTTGATAGTGCTTTAAGCTTAAAGATCACAAAGAAGCAAAATTTGTTAAATTTACTACTTTCTAAATTTTCATCAAACGCTCTAAAATCTAGGATCGAGCTAAAATTTAGCGAGGTAGCAAACAAGCAAAATGCCCTAACAAACGCCGTACAAAGAAAGATCTTGCTTCTAGGCTCGACCCTTAGCTCGCTAGAGAAGGCTTATGAGATGAGGGAGCTCTTTTTTGAGAGCACAAAAGGGCTTATCGAGGTTAGAAAAGATGGCAAGAGAGCCGATCTTAGGGATTTAAAAATAGACGATGAGATCGAGCTTATCTCGCAAAATACACATAAAAAAGCAATTATCAAGGAGTAAAAATGAGTAGAAAAATTAACTTTAGTGCAGGCCCAAGCGCGATACCGCTAAGCGTTTTAGAGCACGCAAAGGCCGAATTTACAGACTATAGAGACGAGGGCTACTCGATCATGGAGATTAGCCACAGAAGCAAGACCTTTGAGGAGATCCACTTTGGCGCGATGGAGAAGATAAGAAAGCTTTACGGCATCGGCGATAAGTATGAAATTTTATTTTTGCAAGGCGGCGCACACTTGCAATTTAGCATGATACCGATGAATTTATATCAAGGTGGCAAGGCGCAGTACGCAAACACTGGCGTTTGGACAAATAAAGCGATCAAAGAGGCAAAAGTGCTTGGTGTAAATGTAGATGTCGTCGCAAGCAGCGAGGATGAAAATTTCTCTTACATCCCTGAGGTGAAATTTAGCGATGATGCCGACTACGCCTACATCTGCTCAAATAATACGATTTACGGCACGCAGTATAAGGCTATGCCAAAGACCAAATCGCCCCTAGTTGTCGATGCTTCGAGCGACTTTTTCGCTAGGCCGCTTGATTTTAGCAGTATTGGCTTGCTTTACGGTGGCGCTCAGAAAAATGCAGGTCCAAGTGGCGTAACTATCGTTATTATAAGAAAAGACTTGGTTGATCGCGTGAGTAGCCAAAATGTCCCTATGTTTTTGCGCTACAAAACGCACGTAGAGGCAAACTCGCTTTACAACACACCGCCAACATTTGGAATTTATCTTTTAAATTTAACCATGCAGTATTTACTTGATCTTGGTGGGCTTGGCACGGTTGAGAAGATAAATGCCAAAAAAGCAAGCACGCTTTATGACATCATCGATAGTTCAAATGGCTTTTACATGGGACACGCAAAGGCCGGAAGTAGATCGGATATGAACGTTAGTTTTACTATCCCAAAAGATCACGCTCTTGAGCCAATTTTTGTAGAAGAGGCATTAAAAGAGGGCATGATAGGACTAAAGGGTCATAGGCACCTTGGTGGTATTAGAGCGTCTATCTATAATGCTGTTAGCCAAAGTGACGTTGATAAACTTGGCGAGTTTATGAGAGAATTTGTAAGAAAGCACGGTTGATGAATAAAGCGAAAAAAGCTTACGATGAAATTCCTTACTTCTCAGCCGCATTTAGTGACTGTTCGCCAGTTAGGATAGAAGCGGTTGCTAAATTTCTAGGGCTTAAAGTAGCTAGCCTAAAAGAGGCTAGAGTGCTTGAGCTTGGCTCGTCTTATGGTGGCAATATCTTGCCATTTGCACTTTCGCATAAAAATGCAAAAGTCGTTGGCATCGATATCTCAAGCCATCAGGTAAAAGAGGGTAACAGCATAGCCAAGCAGATGGGTTTAAAAAATTTCACACTTTTTGAGCGTGATTTTTTGCACATGAACGAAAAAGACATCAAAGAGCTTGGCGAGTTTGACTATATCATAGCTCATGGCGTTTATAGTTGGGTAAGCCCAAATGTAAGAGATGCGCTCCTTGCTACGATAAAGGCGCTACTTAGTAAAGATGGCATCGCTTATGTCTCTTACAATACATATCCAGGTTGGAAAAGCCTTGATATATTAAGGGATTTTATGCTTTTTGTAAGTGCTGGCAAGGAGAGCAAAGAAGCCCTTTCTCTTATCAAAGATGAGCTAAAATTTTTACAAGATTATTTAAAATTTAGCCTGCAAAGTCAAAGTGATGTTGTATACAAGGATAGTATGAAGCTACTTTTAACCCAGCTAAATTTCTTGCAAGGAATCATCGCAAAAGGCAATGATTACTATATTTTGCATGATTTTTTAGAAGCAAGCAATGAGCCAACCTACTTTCATAAATTTGCTAAACATATTGATAAACACGGTCTTTGCTATGTCATAGATGCCTCACTAAATGATATTTTTGCAAGCTCGACTGGCATTTACCGCTTTGACGCGCATATAGAGCAAAGCTATCAAAATCGCATAAAAAAAGAGCAGTTAAATGACTTTTTGTTCAATAGATCTTTTAGAAAAAGTCTTATAGCTCACAAAGAGCGACTAAATGGAGCGGAGGATTTTGATGCAGTTCTTGGAGAGAATGAGCTTGAGAAGATAAATTTTGTATATTTTAGTGAGCAGCCAAGGACAAAAACGCAAGAAATTTTAAGCAAAAGCTATCCACAAAGCTTAAATCTAAGCGAGTTAAAAATAGCACTTGGCGAGAATGCAAACGAAGCTTTTGTAGGACTGCTTGAAATTTTAAATGACGCAAATACAAAAATTTCTTCATCAAAACTCACAGCACTTATTTATGAGCCTGATAAAACTAGACTAAAGCAGACAGCAGCGTCGTATTTGGAGTATTTTTTAAATGCTAGTTCGCCAGTCATCTCTCTTGCAAATGAGCTAAACGGTAAGCTAAACTTAAGCCAGGAAGAGATTAAAGCTGCTTTGAAATTTGATGGTAAAACCAGCTTAAAAGAGATCACAAAGAGTGTAAATTTAAAAGAAGACGAACTAGACAATCTTGCATTTAAGCTAAGGGAAGCTTACTTTTTTGAAGAAATTTAGCATAAGGCTGGTCTACCCCAGCCTTAAAAATTTTTATCACTTATCTAGTCAAACATTATATCTTTTAGTATTATGATTATCATCGTGATATAAAAGAGTAAAAACCACTTTTTAAGTGCTTTTTTGTCCATGGCTTGTGTTTTCTTGGTGCCAAAGTAGGCTCCTATTAATGAGCCAAGTCCTAGGAATGTACCCTCCAAATAAGAGATGTGGCCGTTTAAAGATAGTGAGATAAAGCCTGAAATGGCTGCAAACATCACGAAAAATACTCCCATTGAAACGGCTTTTTTCATATCATAGCGCAAGAAGCCAACTAAAATAGGAGCTATAAAAACCCCACCGCCTATGCCTATACTAATGGCAAGTGCACCTATGCAAAAACCAACTAGAAATAACAAAAACACTGAGTTGTTCGCATTTGTACCGTCGCTATTTGGCGTGAAGTATAGTTTTACGAGTGAAAAGATAAAAGTTGCAAGCAAGAGCAGTTCGAGTAAGAGCTCAGGTGTATGAGATACTATTATGCCGCTAAAGCTAGCTCCGACCAATCCTCCAAGACCTAAAAATACACCGCGGTTTAGTTTTAAAAACCCAGCTTTATAGTTTAGGTATGAGCCAAAAGTCGCACTAAATATCATCTGCATGACGCTTATACCGATGGCTGTTTTCACATCGTATCCAAAAGCGACCATGATAGGAACGACGACCGTGCCGCCACCGATGCCAAAAAAGCCAGCGATGTATCCAACGCCGATACCAATTATAAAAAGTTCAACAAAAAGCATAATTTTCCTTTTACGAGTGCCAAATTTTAGCCAAGCGGTGTTAAAAAAATAGTAAAAAGGTGAAATTTGGGCATAAATTTAGAAATTTGATAAAAATTTTAAAAACTAAAAGCGAACTTTTTTTATAATCATTAAAAATTTAAAGGAAAAAAATGCTCTTAGAACAACCACTTTTTTATTACGAAGCAATCAGAGAGAAATTTAAAAATAGCTACCTAGCTGAGGATAAGACGCAAACGATTATAGGCATTGATTGCGAATACATCGATGAAAAGGATATGGATTTTTATGGGCTTAGAAGTTATTTTGATACAAATCGTAATAAATCTTTAGCTCCATTTGCGGGTCTATTTGGTGTTTTTGCTTATGATGGCGTTAGATATTTTGAATATATTGGAGAAGAGAAAGCTAAAAAGTATGAATTTCCAAAATTTATCTATGCCGATGCAAAGGCCTATCTACACTTTGATAAGATGAGTAAAATTTATACATTTTATGGAGATAAGAAAAAATATTATGGCTTTTTGCTTGATGCGAAAGTTGAATGCAAAAGTAAAGAGCAGAGTAAATTTAGTATAAAAACTGATCTTGGTAAAGAAAAGAAACACTTTGAGGATATGGTTGAGTTAGCAAAAGAGTATATAAGAAGTGGCGATGCCTTTCAGGTGGTGCTTGGTGAATTACTTGAAATTTCAACGAATATGAGCAGTCTAGACTTTTATAAAAAGCTCTCACTTACAAATCCAAGCCCATATATGTTTCATTTTCCTACACCTTATGGCGATGTAGTTGGCTCTTCGCCAGAGCTTGTTTTTGAGATGAAAAGTGAGCAAATTTTTGTAGCTCCGATCGCAGGCACAAGGCCTAGAGGAAGCGATGCAAATGCAGATGCAGCACTTGAAAGTGAGCTTTTAAGTGACGAAAAGGAACTGGCTGAGCACAAAATGCTAATTGATCTTGCTAGAAATGACATCGGCAGGGTTTCAGAACCAAAAAGTGTAGCTGTAAAAAATGCGATGCATATCCAAAAATATGAAAAAGTAATTCATATCGTAAGCGATGTCTATGGCAAGTGCGCCAAAGGGCTTGATCTTTTCGATGTCTTAGCTAGTATATTTCCGGCTGGCACGCTAAGCGGAGCCCCAAAAATAAGAGCTATGCAGATAATCAATGAGCTTGAAATTTCTGAGCGAAATATCTATGGCGGCGGCATTGGATTTTTACATTTTAATGGCGATGCTCAGGTTGCTATTCTTATTCGCTCAGCCATCTTTGTGTCAGGTGAAAATGGCTTTAGTGATGTATTTGTGGGGGCTGGAGCTGGTATAGTTTATGACTCAAAGAGCGAAAGAGAATACGCTGAAATTTGCCATAAGCGAGCAAGCGTGCTAAATGTATTTAAAAATAACGCAAAAGAGTTTTAGGCGTTAAACTTAATAAATTCATAAGAGCTTTTAGCATAGCTAGTGCCCATAGAATCGATTTGCTCTCTTACGGTAGCTGAAAGCTCTGCTTTTGTGATATTTTTTGCTAGCACTTTTACAAAAGAAAATTCACTTATCTCTTGTGCGCCAAATATCAGCACTCTTGTATCAACCTTTTGGCTTTGTCTTATCTTATCAACAACTCTTATTAGCTCTTCATAGTTGAAGTCTTTTACATTTTCATCTATAAGAACGATGCCGTAAGTTTTGGTTTTTATCTTTGTTAATAGCTCATCAAAGCTATTTGTGGTTTCAAGTGTGTTGTAAAATTCTCCTAAAGCTGAGCTAAATATTTTATTTTCCATTGGCGATTTCTTAAATAAAATAATATTTTCGCTTTTTGCCAGATAGCTTTCGTCTATTGCAATCTCACCAAAATTTGGCAAAAATTTTCTAAAAATTTGAGCCAGTTCGTCGCTATTTATTGGCGTTTTTATATAAGCATTGAAGTATTCTTTGACACTCTCTCCATCTATATTTGAAGTATTTGAAAGCATTAGTATAATTGGAATTTTCGCATTTTGTATGGCTGTTTTTATAAGATCAAGATTTTTTTGAAGGCTATTTTTTTCAGCTTCGAAAAATTTCGAGCCAACAAATATAAGGTCAAAATCGCCTTGCTTTATGGCTTGTTTTAGATCTTTTTTATTACAAACTCCAACAACTTCACAGTTAAATTTACTAAAACCACTTGCTATTATATCTATGTAAATTTCATTAGTATCGCAGATTAAAATTTTTGGTTTATCGTTTAAATTTTTATTCATAATATCAGCTTCACCTAAGCAAAGTAGCCTTGTGATACTTAATGGAGTTAGCGGATCTTTTAAAATGAGCGGATTTTTAATATCTTGGCCTTGCTTATTGGTGTTTCTTACAAATATAGCATCATAATTTTTTGTAATAGATGGACTAGTGCTTGTTAGCATATCCACTTTGAGCCCAAGATCTTTTGTAGTCTGCTCAAAAGCTTCGTTGTAAGCGACATTTACATCTTGTAAGAATGCTAATTTGTGATTGCATTTTATATCAAAGTCTTTATAGTTTGATGTTGTTTTAAAAATGACTACAAATTTAAACTCATTTCCGATACTTGGAAACGAGTTAATCTCCAGCTTGCTTTCTAAATTTTTTAAATAAATTTGAGCGATTTTTAGATAAAACTCGCTCTCATCATTATTTAAGCTATTCTCATCATCTGAAAATATATCTGAAATTTGCTTTTCGCTCATGGCAGCTGAGCTATTTTTTATGCTAAAGCTTACAGAACAAAGTCCACTTCTATCAAACTCTTTTTGAACTTTTTTGATAGTGATGATAATGTTTTGATGTCTTAAAGACATTGATAAAGATGCCAAAAAGATAGAGTTAAATGCGGTTTTTAATGAATTTAGATTTCCTTCTAGTTCATTTGTAAGGCTTGGATCAAGGTAGCTTATAAAATTTATCTTTTTGCTTTGCGAATAGACGATATTTGCTTGCAAAATTTCTTCAAAGCTTTTTTGAGGATCAAATATCTCAGTTTTATTGCATTCGCTATATTTTTTAACATTTGAGATATTTTTAGCATTGTTATAAAGCGAAGTCATGATATTTGCATTTTTTTCTATCGTGTCTATAAATACTTGCTTTTTGCTATTATTTGTTTCTATTTTTAAAGCCGCAGTCGATGTAAAAATTTCTTTATTAATAGACTCTAGTTTCTTGCTTACTGACAAAATATATCTATCTTTTATCTGAAAAAAGCTACTATCTTTTACATAGGTTTCTTTTAGATCTTCATAAGTTTTTATAAGCTTTGATATCGCATTATCTGCACTTGTCTCTTTTGATGATAGGATATAACTCGATATGTATTTTGACTTATCGATAAGCACCTTTAAAAATTTCAACCTAGCAGAAATACCAAGCAAAGATAAAATGAGCAAGCCACAAAGCAAAAACTCGAAAAAGGTCTTTATGCCAAAGCTTATTTTCTCGCTCTTGGTAAGTTCTAGTAGCTCATTTTTTATGTTTATGGCACTATTTAATAAAAGTATAAATTTATCATCTTCATACTGTTTTATTAAGATGATATCTTCGATATTTAGCTTCTCAGAAAATGCGATCTTGGCTTTAGCTTCTCTTATTTTTTTAGCTTGATAGTTGGCTTCAAACTGATTAAAGTCTTTGTAAATATTTTCTTTTAGCTCACTTTTTGGAAGCATATCAAGATTTGGCGTGTTGTCTTTTACGGAATATATATTTTCTCTCACATTATTGTTTATTGAAAATAAAGGGCCATTTATAAAGATATTTTTTACGTAGTATTTAGTGTTGTTTGCTAAAGAGAGTTGATTGTAAGTTTTACTTAAAGTCGCGACATAAGCTTTTATTATAAGCGGAAAGTCTCGGTCTAAATCTTGTTTAAAATCGCTATCTATTTCTCCATTTATATTTTGGAAAAATTCGTAAAATAATTCATCAAATTTATCATTTTGGTTTAGATTTGCTAGCAATTCTTTTAATTTATTTACATTTCGTATCTCGGTGCGATCGTCTTTTCTTATAGAATTTATAAATTTTTGTGTATTTTTTAAGGTGCTATCTCGCAACTTTTTTATATCTTCTTGGCTTTTGCCTATTAGTGTATCGTGCTCTTGTATTACGGATTTTATAGTTTGAAATACTAAGGATTGTTTATATAGTTTTTCATTTAGATCTTTTAGATCTGTAAATTTTTTATAGCTTTCATTTCCGCTATATGCGCAAAAGATCACTGAAATTATTATTGGTGCTAACAATATATAAAATTTATTATTTTTCATGGATACTCTTTTTGCTATATTTTTTGACGATATTTTCTATCTCGATTAGTCTTTTGGTAAAAAGAGACATCTCTTTCATTTTTCCATTTTGATTGTTATCTAAAAGAGCGTTAAGCTCATTTGCAAGGTTATTAAGCTTTAAATTTAATGCAGCTTCTCTTATCTCATCTACGTATTTTTTGAGCATTATCTCGTCTTTTGCAATTATGGCTGATTGGATCTGGATAAGAATTTCTCTTGCGTTGTGCAAAAATATATTTAAATAGGATGCAAAATCTTTTTTATTTAAATTTAGTATTTTAAGCGATGTTTCAAACCAGGAATCATCGATAAGTGATTGTGTCTGTGTGTCAAAAAGATACCATGCATTTAATTTAAAAACAGGTAGTCTTAATGTAGGTTTTACTTTTACTGCTGCTATTAGATTTTGGTTGTTTATTATGTCTTGCTTCTCTAAAAGAACGATAAAAAATTTTTCACCATTTTTTAAAATAGCATTTTGCAGTCTCGCTTCTAGTAAGATCGCACCGCCATCTTTTCTTTTTAAATTTACTCTAGCGCTATTATCTTTCGTATTTTGTAAAAATTCCAAGAAGCTGTAGTTTGTACTTTCTTGGCTTGTTATGACTAGCTCGCTTATATCTTTGTATTGCAACAAAAAGTCATCTAAACTATCAAAACCCAATAGCTCAAGTGAATCTTGCGTTATCGCAGATATTTTTAAATTTTCATCATATATTATCACTTCAAATTTCCTTCTTTGAGTACTGCAAGCTTTTCTGCTACGCTTTTATTTGTTATTTTTGCCACTTCGTCTAAATTCGCTTCGCTGATTTTATCAAACTTCCGTAAAAGCTGATTAATTTCGCGATACTGCCCTCAGAAACGCCAGCTTGCTTTAGAATTGATCTTTGCATATCGTTTTTCTGCCTTGTTTTTCTGTGAAAGCTAATGACAAATCTATGGCTTTCATCACGCATTTTTTGGAAAAACTGCAGCTTTTTATCGCTTGTACTTAGGCTAAAGCTACCATTTTTTGTGTAAATTTTATCCTTTGCCTCGCCTTTTGCGCGGTGAGCTTTGGCATCGATCTTCTCTTTTGAAATGGCTATCACATCGACATTTGCGCCACTACTTGCTAAAATTTCACAGGCTAAATTTAAAAGCACTTCACCACCATCAATGACCCAAATATCAGGCGGGCTAAGCTTGTCAAATCTAAGCGCTCTAGCTGTTAGGCTCTCTTTCATCTGATCGTAGTCGTTTTTAGAGTTTAGATGCATGTGGCGGTAGTTTTGCTTCGCCCACTCGCCGTGTTCATAGCGCACCATCGCTCCGACACTTGCCTCGCCAAAAAGGTGCGAGTTGTCGTAGGCTTCGACCACGTAAGGCGTGTGAGCTAGATTAAAGTACTCTTTTATCTCATTTAATAGCTCATTGTCGTGTGTTTTTAGGTATTTTTCGATGCTAACTTCAGCGTTTTTTGTAGCGATCTCACAAATTTTACGCTTATCGCCTATTTTAGGGCAAGTGATGCTAAATTTACGACCAAATCTCTCGTTTAAAATTTCCTCCACCAGCTCGCTATCTTCAAAGCTCTCATGCACATAAATTTTGGTGCTAATTATCGGCTGTCTAGCTATGAAGCTTTTTAAAATAGCCTGCTTATAAGCTTCGTTTATCTCGTCTTTTTGAGCGTTTTTGGCCTGCGTGATGTCAGTTTTTACGCCAGTTATCTTGCCACTTTGCACGCTAAATCTTACCGCACAGATCATATCGTGCACGCAAGCGACCGAGTATGCCTCAAAGTCCTCAAGCTTGGCAAGATCGACCTCGACCTTTGTTTGCATATTTTTAAGTGTTTGTATCTTATCTCTAGTCAGGGCTGCTTGCTCGTAGTCTTCAGCCTTAGCGTAGTTTAGCATGAGCTCTTCAAGACGAGTGATGAGCAAATTTGGATTTTGTAAGGCTGCGATAGCTTCGTTTACGATTTTAGCGTAGTTTTCTTTTGAAATTTTGCCTTCACACGGGGCGTAGCAGCGTTTTAGCTGATAAAAAAGGCAGGCTTTTTTGCCTTTGATGCAGGACTTTTTCTGAACTAGGTTGAAATTTAGATAAAGTGCCTCAAGCAGCTCGCTAGCTCCACTAAAATATGGCCCAAAATAGCGGATATTCGAGCCTTTAACCACCTTTCTAGTGATCTCAAATCTTGGAAAATCATCATTTAAATTTATAAAGATATAAGGGTAGGTCTTGTCGTCACGAAGCAAGATGTTGTATTTTGGCTTAAGCTGCTTGATGAAAGAATTTTCAAGTATGAGCGCGTCTGCTTCGCTTGGAGTTACGATGTATTCAAGATGCACAGCCTCGCTTATCATCTTAGAAATTCTTGGGCTTAGTTTTTCGGCTGGCGCTAGGCTTGGGGTAAATTTAAAGTAGCTTTTGACCCTGTTTTTTAAAATTTTGGCCTTGCCGACATATAAGAGTCTATTTTGCGCGTCAAAATACTGATATACGCCAGGCTCGTTTGGAAGCGTTCTGATCTCGTCTATTAGCATCTTGTCTGCTCATTTTTCTTGAGCAAAATTTCTCTTAGCTCTTCAAATTTTTGGTGTATTTGCTCGTCTTTTGCTAAATTTTTAAACTCGCCTTTACTAGCTGGCGCATAAAAGATGGCACTTTGCTCTTTCTGATTAAAAAATTTTAAAAATTTGCTCACGACAAATCTTATATTTTCTTCTTTTTTGTTCTTTGTATAGTTGATTTCGTTAATAGGTTTTGGAGTAAGAATGCTGTTAAAAACGCTATTTTTATTAAAATTGCAAAAGGTTTTTAATAACCTTTTTATATCATTTATACTACTATCACGCCTAAGCTCTAAAAGCCCAGTGGGATGAGTAAGAACAAAGGTCAAAACACCTTCTCTAACGTAGCAAAAAGCTATATAAAATCGTTTTGCTTTCCCCATAAGCTCTAAAAGCTGTTGGCACTCATTTGCCATGCTTAATTTTTCTTTATACAAAGGATTTTCGTGAATAGTATTTATCAAAAATTTAGCGTTTTTCATGGGCTTATCTTATCATCTTTTATTTTAATTTTTACTCTTTTTGCATTTAGTGGTTGTGGCTATAAAGATGATCCATTTTATGGAAATGCTCCCGTAAAAGAAAAGAAAACTGACAAGATAAACAAAATCTAGTAAAATTTTCGTATTTAAATAAAAATGTAATGTAAGCTTAATAATTTTAACTAACCTAATTTTTAGGCTCATTTAAGTAATATACCAAGATTTTTTATTCTACAAGGAGAGTATAATGAGGTTTTTTGGACTTCTAGGCTTGTTTTTTGCGATGGCTTTTGGTGCTGATGGAGAAGTTGCGGCTATTGACTTAACTACTACTTGGGCAGGAATTTTATCGCTTATAATTTTTGTTGTTGGATATTTTTTCATAGCAGCAGAAGAAAATTTCCATATCGATAAGGCAAAACCTGCTATCTTTATCGGTACGTTTATGTTCCTGCTTATCGGCGTTTATATGCTTATAAATGGCATGGATGTGCATTCGCTTGAACATGAGGTAAATCACCTGATTTTAGAGATCGCTCAGATAGTATTTTTCTTGATGGTGGCGATGACATTTATCGAAGCACTTATAGAAAGAGACGTATTTAACGCACTTAAATATAATCTCGTATCAAAAGGCTATACTTATAGAAAACTATTTTGGCTAACTGGTGTTTTGGCATTTTTCATAAGCCCAGTAGCTGATAACCTAACAACAGCGCTTATTCTTTCAACCGTTCTTCTAACGATAGATAGGAATAATACAAATTTCTTAGTAGCTGGCGCGATAAATATCGTCGTTGCAGCAAATGCAGGTGGAGCATGGAGTCCATTTGGTGATATCACTACGCTTATGGTTTGGGCAGCAGGTAAGTCACCATTTCTAGACTTTTTCGCACTTTTCCCAGCATCTATTATTGGCTGGCTTGTAACAGCATTTTTACTTTCTCGCGTGGTGCCAAGTACTGCACCACATTTTGATGTGGCAAACGAGCCAAAAGTGGTTATGAAAAAAGGTGGCAAAGCAGTTATTGCAATAGGCGCATTTACTATCTTTTGTGCAGTTATGATGCATCAGCTTTTCCACTTGCCAGCGATGTGGGGAATGATGTTTGGTTTCTCACTACTTAGTCTTTATACTTACTATTTCAAAAAAGCTCACAAAAATGAAGAGCCAATGCATGTATTTCACTATATGTCAAAGATCGAAAACAACACACTATTTTTCTTCTTTGGAATTTTAGCTGCAGTTGGCGCTCTTCATTTTGCTGGATTTTTAAATTACGCTGTATCACTTTATGATAAATTTGGCTCAACTGCTGTAAATATCGGAGTTGGATTCCTTTCAGCGATCGTTGATAATGTCCCTGTTATGTCAGCTGTTTTGAAAGCAAATCCAGCAATGGGAGCTGATGCAGGCGAGGCGATGAGTCAGTGGCTATTAGTGACACTAACTGCTGGTATCGGTGGTTCGATGATCAGCTTTGGTTCAGCAGCTGGTGTTGGAGTAATGGGTAAATTAAAAGGAATTTATACCTTTGGTGCACATATGAAATACGCTTGGATGGTGGTTCTAGGATATATCGTATCGATCATTGTTTGGTATGTGCAGTTTGAAATTTTTCATATCTATTTTTAAAAGGTTATAAATGAACAATACGATTATAGTTTTGGATTTTGGTTCACAATACACTCAGCTAATAGCCAGAAGGCTAAGAGAAGAGGGCGTCTACACTGAAATTTTGCCATTTAATGCAAAGCTTAGTGAGATAAAGGCGAAAGAGCCAAAGGGTATCATTTTAAGTGGCGGCCCAGCTAGTGTTTATGCTAAAGATGCTTATTTTTGCGATAACGGCGTCTTTGAGCTAAATATCCCTATACTTGGCGTTTGCTACGGCATGCAACTACTTGCTCACACGCATGGGGCTGAGGTTTTGGCGGCTGATCAAAAAGAGTACGGCAAGGCAGAGCTTAACGTTATTAAAGAGCATGAGCTATTTAAAGATACACCTTCAAAACAAATCGTATGGATGAGTCATAGTGACTATGTAAAAGACTTGCCAGAGGGCTTTGAAGTGATCGCTGTTAGTGAAAATTCGCCTTATTGTGCTTTTGGCGATGATAAACGAAAATTTTATGCAATCCAGTTTCACGCAGAGGTGCAACACAGCGAGTATGGCACGCAAATTTTAAAGAATTTTGCTAAATATATCTGCGGTTGCGAGAGCACATGGAACATGGGAAGCTTCGCTAAAAACAAGATAGAAGAGATAAGAAAAACAGTAGGCACTCACAAGGTGCTTTGCGCAGTTAGCGGCGGTGTGGATAGCTCTGTGACCGCAGCACTTTTAGCAGCTGCTGTGCCTGAAAATTTGATCCTTGTTTTTGTTGATAACGGACTTCTTAGAACAAACGAAAGAGAGCAAGTTGAAGCTACATTTAGAACAAAGCTTGGTGTTGAGCTAGTTAGCATAGATGCGAGTGAGACCTTCCTGGGACGATTAGCTGGTGTAGTAGATCCTGAGAAAAAACGCAAGATCATAGGTGAGACATTTATAGAAATTTTTGAGCAAGAGGCTAAAAAGCATGGTGATGTGAAATTTTTAGCTCAAGGCACTCTTTATACTGATATCATCGAAAGCTCCGTAGTTGGCTCAAGTAAGACGATAAAGAGTCACCACAACGTTGGAGGTTTGCCTGATTGGATGACATTTGAGCTGATAGAACCGCTAAGAGAAATTTTTAAAGACGAGGTTAGAAAGCTAGGCCTTGAGCTTGGACTAAGCCGCGATCTAGTCTTCCGCCACCCTTTCCCAGGACCGGGCCTTGCTATCCGCATAATGGGCGAAGTAAATAAACCAAGCTAGAGCTACTTCGCAAAGCTGACGTGATCTTACGTGACGAGCTAAAAAGTACTGGCTGGTACAACAAAACTTGGCAGGCGTTTTGCGTACTCTTAAATGTAAATTCTGTTGGCGTAATGGGTGATAACCGCACTTATGAAAACGCTGTTTGCGTGCGTGTGGTCGATGCGAGCGATGGCATGACTGCAAGCTTCTCACGCCTGCCGTACGATCTGCTAGAAAACGTAAGTCGCCGCATTATAAACGAGGTAAATGGCATCAACCGCGTAGTTTACGACATCTCGAGCAAGCCACCTGCAACTATTGAGTGGGAATAGAGTAAAAGTATTTCTGTTGTAAAACCGTTGAAAATACAATATCACAACGGCTGACGGAAGCAAAAAGCTCTTTAGTGATACTATTTTGATACTAAAAGTAAGAAAAAGTAGGTTCCAAAGGGAGTTGTTGAATTTAGATAAATTATTTAGAAAGCCTTCCATCATTTTGGTGGGAGGCTTTTGTGGAAACAGCGGTTGATAAGTTTGAATTTGAAGAGGTTATAGCAATGAAACTTCTTTGCATCGGAGACCACTTTAACATACAGTAATGCGGGATATTCATTTATACCTGACCTAAATAAAAATTTAAATGCTATTAATAAATGCTTAAATGGTGGTACATTATATGGGATTTATTTTAGTTTGAATATTTTTAAAGAGGTGTCAATATGAGACACAAAGATACAAAAATAGAATGTGAAGAGTTATGGGCAAAAAATAAATATTTTGTACTAAGCAAATCGCATAAAGCATATTTGGAGATAAGGGCGTATTTGAGGGAAAAAGAACCGGATGTTTTATGGATAAATAAAAAAATACAGGAAACAAGAGATATGAAGGAGAGTAAAAAAGATTTTAGTAATGCCATTCTTCACATATGGGGATATTTCAAAAAAAATGCAAGTACAGTTGAAAAACAGGCATTATTTGATATATTAAATGAATATATGGAGGGGAAAAATAATCAAGATGTTGTAATTGAATACATTAACACTTTACTAAAAAGATACCCTAATGAATATTTAGAAAAATCAACCTTCTTAACAGGAGAAAAATATGAGACTATGGCATGAAAAACTTATCCACTTATTGCCCAAAAGTCAGCTGCTTGGACAACATAGGGAATGTTGTGCTTTGAGGGGCAATGGATGGAAAAAGAAACATAAAACTGTGGACTATGTGTTTACATATTCCCCGTATCATCTTTTTATTTACCATGTATTGGTTATGGAGGAGATGGAAAAAAGGGGATATAATGTTTCTGTGGAATGGAAAGATAAAAATTATAGAGGAAGGACGGTAGAAAAGTACAATAATCTTAAAGAGGAAATTATAAGCAGTCCAATTTACAAAGAGCATAATATTGAATATCTGGCTGATTGCATAGAAAATTTAAGAAATAAAGGTATACATTTAAAAGTATAGAAGTTGTGGAAGAGCAAATTGATATAAAAATAAAAAAAGTTGAAGATGAACTGGGAAAGGAAGGTGCATCAAGAGAGATATTATATGACCTTTCAGAATGGTTTGGAATGCCGGAAAGCACAGAAGAGTATATTTGTGATTCACGGTAAAAGCCTTTTCTCGCTTGCCATATGAATGATGAGTCGGTTGGTTTTGTTGTATTAAATGCAACCGACAAGGATTGTACAGATATTTTTGTAATTGGTATAAAAAATTCCATCAAATGGGTATTGGATCAGTACTTAACGAAGCTTACAAAACTACGGCAAGGAAGCCGGGTTATGCATATTAAAAACAGAAACTAAAAAGATACCGTTATAGAATAAAAGAAACAAATATGATATGGTAATTATTGAGTGGGAGTAGACACAAAAATCCCTTTATGAAATTTTCTGTAAATGGAACTTCTTTATACGCATTGGTTTTAATTAGGATATATTTTATCTTTTTATTAACATTGGTCAATGAAATTTAGTTCTTAACCTTTTATAATTTTGCAAAAAAGGATATAAAATGAGTAAAATTTACAATCTAAACGCCGACACGAAAGTCGTCGCAAAAAGCGTTGTTAGCAAGAGAATTTTTGATTGCGAGAATGCTCATGTCGATGTATTTGCTTTTGATACGGGCGAGGAGCTAGATCATGAGATGTTATTTTGTGACAGCCTCGCATGGGTTGTGGAGGGCGGTGCTAGCCTATACTACGGTGAAAAGCAGATGCATATAGGTAATGAGCAAGCTTGTCTGATAGAGAAAAAAGTGTGGCGCAAGCTAGTTTTTAACGAACCAACGAAATATATTTCAATTGATTTTAAGGAGGATTTAATGATAGATCATTTACCTAAGGCAGCTATTTTTAGCTTAGTTGATGCAGTCGAATACGAAAAAGGCAAAATCGTTAGCAAAACGCTCGTAAAGAACGAAAACGGCTCAATGTCATTACTTAGTTTTGACACAGACCAAGAGCTCTCAACTCACGCAGCACCAGGTGATGCACTACTTATCGCACTTGATGGCGAGATGAAGCTAACTATTGGTGATGAACATTTTGATATCAAAAAAGGCGATACCATCGTGCTTCCAGGTAAAATACCACATGGATTAAAGATAAAAGATAAATTTAAAATGCTTTTAATCGTCACTAAAGACAAAATGTAATACCAAGCCCTATCTTTAGGGCTTTTATATTTTATATATCACGTTAAATTTACCCTTAATAACCCAAAAAGCAAAGTCATAATATAATCTCTTTTAAAATTTAAAGAAAAACTATGAAAAAAGAAAATTCCAAGCTATTTTTATTGCTATTTTTAGGTGCCCTCTCTGCATTTGGACCATTTGTTACAGATCTTTATTTGCCAGCACTTCCGGCTATTACCGAGTGGTTTAAAACAAGTGTCACAGCTACGCAATTAACGATCACGACATCGATGGCAGGCTTAGCCATAGGTCAGCTCATAGTTGGCCCAATAAGTGATAAATTTGGCCGAAAACTGCCCCTTACCATCTCGCTCATCGTCTATACGATAAGTACGATTTTTATATTTTTTGCGCAAAATATCCAGTTTTTTATCTTTATGAGAATTATTCAAGGGCTTGCAAGTGCCGGTAGTTTGGTTATTTCAAGGGCTGTTGTTAGTGATCTTTATAAGGGCCATGAAATGACTAAATTTTTAGCCTTATGATGGTCGTAAATGGTCTAGCCCCGATACTTTCACCAATAGGCGGCAGTTTGCTGCTTAAATTTACTGACTGGCGTGGCATCTTTATGGCACTTACTATCATTGGTATTTTACTTTTTATCGCAAACTTTTATTTCAAAGAGAGCTTAAGTCAGTCAAATCGCTTAAAAATGCCTTTGCTAGTGACTTATAGTGTTTTTGGTAAAATTTTAAGAAAGAAAAAATTTATGCTTTTCGTAAGCATTCAGACATTTGCAATGGGTGCGATGTTTGCCTATATAGCGTCATCTTCGTTTATTTTTCAAGAATTTTATTCTCTAAGTCCAGTAAGCTACAGCTTTTGTTTTGCTTCAAATGGTTTAGGGCTTGTTATAGGAGCAAGGCTTGCTAGTCTTTTAAATGAGAGAAAAGCGCTCAAAACTGGGCTTTTTGGCACCTTGTTTGCTAGCATTTTTATTGCTTTCATGCTTTGTTTTAAATTTGAAGTGATCGGCGTCATTATCGCATTTTTTTTATTGCTTCTTTTTACAGGATTTGTCTTGCCAACTGCTTCATCGCTAGCCATGAACGAAGGTAGAGAATACGCAGGCTCAGCCTCAGCGATACTTGGATTTTGCCCATTTTTCTTAGGTGGAGTCGTCTCTCCGCTAGTTGGGCTTGGTGATATATTTTATTCGACTTCTATTGTTATTTTAGCTTGCACATTACTTGCTTTGATATCATTTTTTAGGTTAAAAAGAGTTGCGTAAAATTTATCTTATTTCAAATACAAAAACGGCTGATGAGAGCGTTGTAAATTTAAGCGTTAGCAAGATAGAGTTTTTAAAATTTGAACTAAATTTAAGTGATTATGACGTGCTGGTAGCCACTTCTAAAAATGCTTTTAATGCATTAAAATTTAACAATATAAAAGCTATAAATTTGCCAGTCTTTGCCATCGCAAATAGTTGTGCGGCAGCTGCAAGAGAGTTTGGATTTAGTGAAATTTACACCGGAAATAATGCTCACGGAGACGACTTTGCAAGAGAAATTTTACCACTTTTAAAGGGCAAAAAAGTTCTCTATCTAAAAGGTAAAGATAGTGCTTCAAATTTCTTAGAAATTCTGCAAAATGGCGGCGTAAATATAAAAGCGATCATCGCCTATGAAAATGTCTTAAATCCTTGCAAAATGGAGCTAAAACCACTAAAAAATAGTATCTTGATCTTCGCTTCTCCGCTAAATGTCAAAAATTTTCTTAGTAATTTTGGCTGGGATGAGAGCTATCAAGCGATAAGCATTGGAAAGGTCACTGCAAAAGAGCTAAAATTTACCGAGCCAATAGTGAGCCAAAGTCAAGATATAAACGCCTGTATCGCGCTTGCCAAAACATTACTTTAAGCAAAGAATTTATATAATTTTATTGCCTGAGTGAAGCGAGTCAGCATTTTACGGGGTCCAACACTTTTTTGTTAGCGAAAAGGTATGGATGCCTTGTGATGTGGCTTCGTTTGAGTCTGAAAAGGCGAGAAGTTGCAACCGTTTGGTATCCATCTATTTGCAAGATTGGCTTTGTTTATGGGCCACTCTTCTATGCGACGCCCACTCGGGTTTTTTAAATTTACGGAGATGAAATGAATATTCTCATAATAGGAAGTGCGGCCGCGAATACGCCATTGCTCTAAAACTAAAAAACGAAAAAAATATAAATTTATACTTTGCGCCAGGAAATGGTGCGACCTCACGCCTTGGCGAGAATTTAAATATAAAAGACTTTTATGAGCTTGCAAAATTTGCTAAACAAAATGATATCGCTCTAACTATCGTAGGCCCTGAAGCGACGCTTAGTGAAGGCGTAGTGGATATCTTTAAAAAAGAGGGCTTGCTTATATTTGGACCAAGCAAAGCAGCTGCTAGACTTGAAGCCAGTAAGGCCTATATGAAGGACTTTTTAGCTAGAAATAATATAAAAACTGCAAGATATTTAAACACAGACGATAAAGAAAAAGCATTTAAATTTATTGATACCTTAAGCGCTCCGATGGTCGTAAAGGCCGATGGCCTTTGTGCTGGCAAAGGCGTTATAATCGCAAATTCTAAAGAAGAAGCCAAAGAGGCAGTTAGCGACATGCTAAGCGGAGCCAGCTTTGGTGATGCTGGTAAATTTGTTGTCGTTGAAGAGTTTTTAGACGGCTTTGAGCTAAGTTTTTTTGCTATTTGTGACGGCGAAAATTTTGTAAGTTTGCCAGTGGCACAAGATCATAAACGTCTGCTTGATAATGACGAAGGTCCAAATACTGGCGGCATGGGTGCTTATGCTCCAAGTCCGCTTGCTTCAAAAGAGCTGATAAAAAGGGTTGAAGAAGAGGTTGTAAAGCCAACTTTAAAAGGGATGAAAAACGAGGGCAGTCCGTTTTGTGGAGTACTTTTTGTAGGGCTAATGATCGTGAAAAATGAGCCTTATGTACTTGAGTTTAACGTAAGATTTGGCGATCCTGAGTGCGAGGTATTGATGCCATTAATTGACGGAAATCTAAGCGAAATTTTACTAAATGCTGCAAAGGGCGAGCTAAAGCCTATTAGTTTAAAAGATGAATTTGCAGTTGGCGTTGTGATGGCTAGTAAGGACTATCCGTATAAAAGTAGTCCAAAAGCTAAAATTTCAGTTTTAAATAATGTAAAAGATGCTCACATTGCTTATGCTGGTGTTAGCGAGCAAGGCGGAGAAATTTATGCAGATGGTGGCAGAGTATTAGTCTGCGTGGCTACTGCAAAGAGTATAAAAGAAGCACGTGATAGAGCTTATGAGCTTTGCGAAAATGTAAAATTTGACGGAGCACATTATAGAAAAGATATTGCCTGGCAGGCATTAAAATGAGTATGCAGATAGTTGAAAAACTTGAAAAAGAAGAAATTTCGCTAGCGCCATTTTCAAAAAGAGTGCTAGCCTACTCAATTGATGAATGTATCGTTTCTTTTTTGTTTTTGATCATTTACTGGGATGCTTTTTTATCGGTTATGAGCTATGATGAAGCCAGAAATTTGACCTTAAATTTCTTTTGGCAAATAGTCGCACTAAAGATTATTTACCATACATTTTTTGTTTGGTATTATGGTACGAGTCTTGGACAAATGCTAACAAAGACGATGTGCATTAATGTAGAAATTTTAGATAGACCAAATTTTATTTCAAGCTTGGTAAGAGCGATTTTTAGGTTGGTTAGTGAAGCTTGTTTTTATCTTGGTTTTGCATGGGCATTTGCAAATCCAGCTAGGCAAACTTGGCAAGACAAAATAGCAAAAACAGTGGTGATAAATGCGTAAAATTTTATTTTTAGTTCCGGTTTGTATTTTAAATCTAAGTGCAGCTGTGCAAGATGTGCAGCTTTTGGCTGATGATGTAAAGCAAGATAAAGGCATCGTAACGGCCAATAAAAATGTTGTTGTGTATTCACAAGATTATCTTGTGACAGCTGATTGTGCAGTTTATGATCAAAATAATTCGGTTATCGAGCTCTTTGGAAATGTCAATATGATGAAGGGCAAAAGTGAAGTCTCTCGCTCAAACTATGCAAAGCTAAATTTAAAAAATAATGATACTGCTTTTGAATCGCTTTTTATGATGAATAAAGACATGGAAGTATGGATGAGAAGCGATGAAAGTAGCTCTGATAGTGAGTACTATAGAGTTAAAAAAGCGATGGTTTCAAGTTGCAATGTTCAAGATCCTGACTGGAGCATCACCTCAAGCTCAGCTATGCTAAATAAACAAAGCAAATTTTTACATCTTTTTAATCCAGTCTTTCGTATAGCTAATGTACCAGTTTTTTACTTGCCATATTTTGGTTTTTCAACAGATACCACAAGAAGAACAGGTCTTTTACCGCCTGAGCTTGGATACGGAAAATCTGAAGGTTTTTATTACAAGCAGCCGATTTATTTTGCACCTTATAATGAGTGGGACTTCGAGCTTGATCCGCAGATAAGAACAAACAGAGGTGCTGGAATTTATGGTGCGTTTAGATTTACTGAGTCGCCTGATTCAAGGGGTGAAATCAGCTTTGGTTTATTTACTGATAAAAACAGCTACCAAGCCAAGCAAAAAGGAGAGACTTCAAATAAGGCTGAACTAAAAAATAAAACACATAAAGGTATCGGACTAAAATACGAAAGAGATAAGCTTATAAGATATCTTAGTGAAGCAGATTTGCAAGAGGGAATTTGGATAGATGCAACGAAGCTAAATGATATAGATTATTTAAATTTAAAGGGCAGGGATGATGATTATGATTCACTTGTAACTTCTAAATTTAACTATTTCATCGCAAATGACGATCATTATTTTGGTGCTTATGCAAAATACTACATAGACACTGAAAAAATTGGCTCAAAAAATGAGAACAAAGATACTCTTCAAGAGCTTCCATCACTTCAGTATCATAAATTTACAGATGATATTGTCTTGCCAAATATCTTATACTCGCTCGATCTTCAGTCACATAGATATGATAGAAAGATAGGCGTTAGAGCGACTCAGTATGAATTTACGCTCCCAGCTTCAGTGCATGTGCCACTGCTTGATGATAGCTTAACATTTTCATTTTACGAGTATCTATACGCTTCAAGAATAAATTACGAGAATAAGATAAATTCATTTGATGATAAAAGAGAAGATAAGCATACAAATTTTGTAAATAATTACCACAAATTTACCCTTCACACTGACCTTGCAAAAGCGTATGAAAGCTTTTATCACACTCTAAATTTTGGAGCTGAATACCTACTGCCAGGCTATAGAAAAGGAAATTTAGATGATGAGTTTATCTATGATAAAAATTTAAATGAGTATGAAAATTTCTTGGCTCAAGGGCAGAGCAAAGAAGAAATTTCTGGTTATTTGACGCAGTATTTCTTTAACTCTAATGGTAGAAAGATTATAAAACATAGTATTTCTCAAGGATATTACACAAAAGAAGATGAATATTCGAATTTAAAAAATGCTATCTATCTATATCCATTTGAAAATTTAAGCCTTTATAATAAGCTTGAGTATTCACACAAGAGCAAAGAGCTTAAAAAGATACAAAGCGGACTTTCATACACAAATGATCTATTTTGGCTAAATATGCTTCACACCATGAAGAAAAATGATAGCAAAATAAAAAATAGTGCGACAAAAGATAGCTATTTTACAAGTGGTCTTGGAGTAAAATTACCTCATCAATACAGCCTTATTGGCGGCTGGCAATATGATATCGAGCGAAGTTACACAAAAAGCTGGAGAGTTGGTGTACTTCATCAAAGAAAATGCTGGAATTACGGGATAATTTATCAACAAGATGTCGAGCCAACAACAACAATAAATGGTTCAGCATCGACTAGAAAAAATGGTATCTATTTCACGATAAATTTCTATCCAATGGGCGGTTTGCACTATGACTTTTCGCAAAGCAGCACAAAATCGAGTGCCAACTAAATGATAACGGCTAAATTTAAGGATCAATTAGAAGCAGCTAGCAAACTAATTGAAATTTTGCCAAAAAAAGAGCTCGTAGATAAAAAGACGATAATCGTTTGTATGTCGCTTGAGTCAGTTATACTCACAGATGCGGTTTGTAGAAGTTTAAATTTAAGCTACGAGATGCTTTTTAGCGAGCCAATACCTGCGCCAAATAATAGCGAATGCGACGTTGCAATAGTTAGTGAGACAGAAGATATAGTATTAAATGATAAGCTTATAAAAGCCTTTAATATAAGCTATGACTATATTTACGGCGAAGCGCATAGAAAATATGAAGAAAAAATTTTAAAAAACGTTTATAAATACCGAAAAGGAAATTTGATAGGAGAGCTAAAAGATAAAAATATTTTACTAATCGATGAGGGGTGCGAGACTGGTATGACGGCACTCATTTGCATAAAGACGTTGCTTGATGTGAAGGTAAAATCCATCTCATACGCAACGCCAGTGATTGCTACTGATGTCTTTACAAATTTAAATGATATGGTTGATGAAATTTACACGATAAACAAGATCGTTGATTTTATCGATGTGGATTCGTATTACGAGAAAAAGATCGAAGCTACGAGTGAGCGTATCATGTCGATATTAGAAGAGAGCCCTTATTATTTGCCGTTACAAAAACAACAAGGAGATAAAAATAATGCAATATAGTATAGAAGTCAATAATCAGGTTGAAATTTTTGACCTTAATAAAGTAGCAAAACAAGCTAGCGGAGCAGTGCTTTTAAGGGTGAAAAATACCGTCGTTTTAGCAACTGTTGCAAGAGAGGACACACAAGTTGAGGAGGATTTTTTACCTCTAACGGTGCAGTACATCGAAAAAGCTTACGCTGCTGGTAAAATTCCTGGCGGTTATGTTAAGCGCGAGACAAAGCCAGGCGACTTTGAAACGCTAACAGCTCGCATCATCGATAGATCTCTTAGGCCACTCTTTCCAAAAGGTTACGCATATCCAACTCAAATTGTTGTAATGGTGCTTTCAGCTGATCCTGAGGTTGATTTGCAAGTTGTAAGTCTAAATGCAGCCTCAGTTGCTCTTTATCTTAGCGACATCCCTGTAAATCGCCCAGTTTGTGGCGTGAGAGTTGGTTATATAGATGAAAAATTTGTGATCAACCCAAGCAACTCTGAACTAAAACAAAGTGCGATCGATCTATACGTAGCTGGAACAAAAGATGAGCTTTTGATGATCGAGATGAGAAGCTTACCTCAACAAACTACGCAGCTTATTCCGATGGTCGCGATTGAGCCGATGATAGATCCTAGCCTAAGTGACAGTATGTCTCAAAAACAGCTAATGAATGAATTTAGCGAAGATATGATGGTTGAGGCGATTGATTTTGCTGGTAAGGCGATATTAAAGGCTAGCAGTGCTTACGAAGAAGCTTTCAAAGAGCATAAAAAAGAGGACGCTGCACTTGATCTAAAACCTGAGATAGAAAATGAAAATATCGCTATTTATATTGATAAATTTTATAAAGCTGAAGTCAAAAATGCTATCAATCAAATGGCAAAAAGCGAGCGTGCGAGCGAACTTAGCAAGATCGCGAAACAAATTTCAAGCGATGAGGTAGCACAAAAAGAGGGTTGGGACGAGGCTGTTATCACAAATGTCCTTGGTAAATATAAAAAGAAAATCGTAAGAGAGCAGATAATAAATGAAGGCGTAAGAGCTGATGGGCGTGGTCTTGAAGAGGTTAGGCCTATTAGTATCGAAACAAATGTGCTTCCAAATGCCCATGGTTCATGCCTCTTTACAAGAGGACAGACGCAAGCCCTAGTTGTCACTACTCTTGGCACTGACAGTGACGCTCAAATGTATGACATCCTAACTGAAAAAGTACCTTTTGTAGAGAAATTTATGTTTAACTACAACTTCCCAGGCTTTAGCGTAGGCGAGGCAAGTCCACTAAAAGCTCCTGGTAGACGCGAGCTTGGACATGGAAATTTAGCCAAACGTGCCCTTGCACCAAGTATCGATCTAGCTTCGCCATACACAATAAGAGTCGTTTCAGAAATTTTAGAGAGCAACGGCTCAAGCTCGATGGCTAGCGTTTGCGGTGGCTCTCTCGCACTTAGAGCAGCTGGCGTAAATACTTTAAAACTTGTCGCAGGTGTCGCTATGGGACTAATATTTGAAGGCGATAAACACGCAGTGCTAACAGATATCATGGGACTTGAAGATCATGACGGCGATATGGACTTTAAAGTAGCAGGCACAAGCGATGGTATCACGGCACTTCAGATGGATATTAAGCTTGGTGGCATTAGTTTAGAAGTGCTAAAAGAGGCGCTTTATCAAGCAAAACGTGGTAGAGAGCATATCTTATCTTTGATGACAGAAGCGGATAAAAATATAGAAATAAATGAAGATGTGCTTCCAAAGCTTGAACTATTTAGTGTCGATCCAAGCAAGATCGTAGACATCATCGGACAAGCTGGAAAAACCATAAAAGAGATCATTGAGAAATTTGAAGTCTCAATCGATCTTGATAGAGAAAAAGGCGAGGTAAAAATCGCAGGTGGAGCAAAGAAAAATGTCGATGCCGCAAAGGACTACATCATCTCTATCACTTCAAAAGACAATGGACGTTCATTTGGCAAAAAGCCGTTTAAACACGACAAAGAGCGTTCAAAACCAAATTTTAATATCGGTGATGAGTTTTTGGGAACTGTAAAGAGTGTTGTTGATTTTGGTGTATTTATCGAGCTAAAAGATGGCATTGATGGCTTGCTTCACATCTCAAAGATAAAAACCCCATTAAACGTAGGCGATCAGGTCAAAGTAAGTGTGAGCGAGCAAAAAGGAAATAAAATTTCGCTCTCTTTGGTTGAATAAATTTTAAAGGACAGATTATGAAATACAAAAAGTTGCTTTTTCCAATAGGAGCTGGAGACGATATCGAGCCAAGAATTTATGGTGCCCTAAAGGTTGCTCAGTGGTTTAACACACATATGGAAATTATGACTTGCCAGCTTGATCCAAGCGTAGTTTATAATATGAAAATGACGCTTCGTGGAGGAGTGCTTTTTGAGGAATTTCTAAAATCAGCTAAATCTGAACTAGCTGTCGAGCATGAAGAGAATGAAAAAATTTTCAATAAAATTTGTGCTGAGCTTGGCATAAAAGTAACTAGTGAAATCATTGAAGATGTTTGCACTGCAAATTTTACTATTCATAGTGGCAAAAGAAGCGCGATAGTGGAGCAAGAGAGTAAATTTTGCGATCTAGTGGTGGCTGCTGTGCCACTTGATGGAAAGATCACTGGCACATTTGAGTCAGCTGTTTTAAAAAGTGGTAAAAATGCGATTGTAATCCCTAGAAAAATGCGTGAGTTTAAAGCCGATAATATCCTTGTAAGCTGGACTGGTACGACGCAAAGCTCAAGGGCATTAACAGGCTCGATCGATCTTTTAAAAAAGGCAAAAAAGGTTCAGTGCATTACCTCAAAAGCAAGCCTTGGCGATAATGCTGAACTAAATCTTAAAAAGCTTGAAGAGTACTTCAAAATTCATGGCATATCAGCCACTTTTGAAGTGATTGCTACTACGATGATACCTGGTGAAGCGCTTTTAAAAGCAGCTATTGATAGAAATGCTGATCTTATCGTTGCTAGCAGATATGGTGAAAATGGTCTTATGGAAATGGTGCTTGGCGGAACATCAAGATTTTTCTTAGAACACACAAATATCCCAGTTTATTTATAATGGATTGCGGCTTAGTCCGCGATCTAATTCTTTTTCACTTTATAGATTTTAAAATTCCATTCACTCGCAAGGATTGACTACTAAATTTTAGCTTCACTGACCGCTTAACTCAACTTTTAGAGCCGAAATTACTCGTTCATGAAATTTTAAAATTTACAAGACCTTAATAGCATAGTGCGTCAGATGACAGCGCGCTTCGTTCTTAGCCACAAACTACAAATTCTATAAATTTTAAAGCTCCCATTAAGTTTTCATCAAGCACCTTATTAGCCAAAATTTTGTAAAATCCACTCATTAAAAAAGGATAAAAAATGAGTGAAAATTCTAGCTTTACGCACCTACATTTACACACTGAATACTCCCTGCTTGACGGAGCGAACAAGATAAAAGAGCTAGCTCACGTACTTCATGATAGAGGCGACACAGCAGCGGCGATTACTGATCACGGCAATATGTTTGGAGCGATAGATTTTTACAAGGCGATGAAAAAAGAGGGGATAAAACCGCTAATTGGCATCGAAGCTACGTGCATAATGGCGAGCAGCTTGATGACAAGAGTACTAAACAGCGCTTTCACCTTATACTAATCGCCAAAAACGAGACTGGCTATAAAAATTTAATGTATCTTAGCTCTATGAGTTACATCGAGGGCTTTTACTACTATCCTCGTATCAATAAAAAAATTTTAAAAGAGCACAGCGAGGGCTTGGTTTGTAGCTCTGCTTGCTTGCAGGGCGAGGTGAGTTGGCATCTAAATTTAAGTGACCGTAACGTGAAATTTGGCGCTAAAGGCTACGAGAGAGCAAAAGAGGTCGCACTTGAGTATAAAGAAATTTTTGGAGATGACTTTTATCTTGAGATCATGCGTCACGGCATCGGCGATCAAAAACGTATTGATGATGATATTTTACGCATCGCCAAAGAGACTGGCATAAAGGTCATCGCCACAAACGATACTCACTACACTTTTAAAGAGCGAGCCGACGCGCATGAGGTTTTTATGTGTATCGCGATGAACAAAACTTTAGATGATCCAAACCGACTTCGCCACAGCGTTCATGAGTTTTTTGTAAAAAGCAAAGAGCAGATGAGTGAGCTATTTTTAGATATCCCTGAAGTGATAGAAAACACCCAAGAGATCGTGAATAAGTGCAATCTTGAGATCAAGCTTGGCAACCCAACTCCTCCAAATTTTAAATTTACTCTTGAATATGCTAAAGAGAGAAATTTAACACTTCCAGAGCCTGAAAATAGATATAGTTTTAAAAATGATGCTGTTTTTTTTGAGTATGAATGTAGAAAAGGTCTTGAAGAGAGGCTAAAATTTGTCCCTGAAAATTTACATGATGAATACAAAAAGCGCCTTGAGATAGAGATTGGTATAATTAATAAAATGAATTTCCCAGGCTATATGATGATCGTTTGGGACTTCATAAATGAGGCCAAAAGTAGAGGTGTACCAGTTGGTCCAGGACGTGGTTCTGCGGCTGGTAGCTTGGTCGCTTACTCGCTAAAGATCACTGACCTTGATCCGATCCCATACAACCTACTTTTTGAGAGATTTCTAAACCCAGAGCGTGTTAGTATGCCAGATATCGACGTGGACTTTTGTCAAAGTAGGCGTGGCGAGATAATTGACTATGTTACGCAAAAATATGGAAAATTTAACGTTGCTGGCGTTATTACATTTGGTAAATTGCTTGCAAAAGGTGTCATTAGAGATGTTGCTAGGGTTTGTGATATGCCTTACGCCGAAGCTGATGCGATGGCAAAGTTAATACCTGATGAACTTGGTATTACGCTAAAAGATGCTTATGAAAAAGAGCCAAAGATAGCTGAGCTAATAAGTCAAAATCCAAAGGCAGCTAAAATTTGGAAATTTGCACTTGATCTTGAGGGGCTAAACAGAAATGCCGGCCAGCACGCAGCAGGTGTCGTTATCTCAAATGAGGAGCTGTGGAACAAAACTCCGCTATTTCGTCAGCCAAACAGCCCAGAAGATCGTTATGTTACACAGTATAGCCTTAAGTATCTTGAGGATGTGGATTTAATTAAATTCGACTTTCTTGGACTAAAAACACTAACGGTTATCGATAATGCCATAAAGCTGGTAAAACAACGAACTGGCAAGGATATTATTTGGGAGCAGATCGATAAAAACGATTCTAATGTTTATAAAATGATACAAAGCGGCCAAGCGATAGGAATTTTCCAAATCGAGGGCGAGGGCATGAGAAAGCTAGGAACTAGTTTGCGTCCAGACTGCTTCGAGGATATCGTCGCGATGCTAGCGCTCTACCGCCCAGGACCTATGGAGAGTGGCATGCTTGATGACTTTGTCAAAAGAAAACATGGCGAGGCCGAGATAACCTACTCATTTAAAGAGCTTGAGCCAATCCTTGCGCCAACATATGGCGTAATCGTCTATCAAGAACAAGTTATGCAAATCGTTCAAGCCATAGGTGGCTTTAGCCTTGGTGGAGCGGATCTTGTGCGCCGTGCGATGGGTAAAAAGATCAAAGAAGAGATGGACAGGCTAAAGGGCGAGTTTGTAAAAGGTGCTGAGGCAAAAGGGCTAAATGGACAAAAAGCAGACGATCTTTTCGAGCTAATTGTAAAATTTGCAGGATATGGCTTTAATAAATCTCACTCCGCCGCCTACGCCTACGTCACATTTCAAACGGCTTATCTTAAGGCTTATTACCCAGCTGAATTTATGGCCGCACTTCTTACAAGTGAAGAGAGCAACGTCGATAAGATCGTTCGCTATATTGATGAGATAAAACGCATAAATATAGATACTTTGCCGCCATCTATAAATAAATCAACTAAAGAATTTAGCGTCGTTAAAAATGGCGATCATGACGGCATTATCTTTGGGCTTGGTGCGATTAAAGGCGTTGGCGGAGCGGCTATTGAAAACATTATCACTGAGCGTGAAGCAAATGGCGAGTTTAAGAGTATGGACGACTTTGTCTCAAGGATCGATCCATTTAAAGTAAATAAAAAAGTCTTTGAAAGCCTCATAAAAGCTGGCTGCTTTGATGAGTTTGGCTTTAGTCGCAAGATGCTTATGCAAAATGTAGAAAATATCATAGAAGCTTGCAAAAGTGCAGCTCAGATCCGTAAAAATGCAGTTGAGAGCTTGTTTGGCGAAGATGAGAGCATGAATGATGTGAGGATAAATTTTGTCACGATAAATGATGAATTTGACATCAAACAAATTTTAAAATTTGAGCAAGAGAGCGTTGGTATCTACCTCTCAGGCCACCCGCTTGATGATTATAAAGACGAGATCAACAAGATAAAATACACTCTAAGTTCAGAATTTGAGAGCTTGCCGCAAAGCGCTGAAATTTTAGTCGTTGGCAAGATCGAAGACTTTAGCACAAGGATAACCAAAAGTGGCAAGAAAATGGGCACTATAAACGTCCTTGATTTTCACGGAAATATCGAGATCGCAGTCTTTGAAAGAGAGCTTGGCAATATCGAAGATATAGTAAAAGATGAAGCAAAACGCGACCTACCTTATGCTTTTAGGATAAATATCACAAAAGATGATCAATTTGTAAGGACAAATTTAAACGAGGTTTATAGCCTAGAAGATGCGCAAAATTTAGACTTTAAAACAAGAAAGCTAAAACAAAATTCTAAATTTTATAAAAATGAAGAGGCGAGCGCCCCTCAAAAAGTAAGAGAATATGCCGAGCTAGAGGTGCTTTTAAGCCTTAGTGAGCTTAGCAAAGATAAGATCACTAACCTTTATAATCTTGGCTATAACGAACATATAAAAAGTGGCACAAACAATGATAAGCGTCTTGTTATTAAGATAAAAAATGAAAATACGGCTCAAATTTTTGTCTATAAGACAAAATTTGTTGTAAATGACAGCTTTAAAGAAAAAGCACTTCAAGCAATAGCTTGCTAAGGCCTGGAAAGCGATGTTTTTAGATAAGCTTGGTGTAGATAAAAGTAACTGGAGCGAGCTTTTTAGCGCATGTGTTGGCAAAGCGACATTACTTCAAAAACGTGCATTTAAACTACTTGTTGAAGGTAGCAATTGGCAGGTTGATTTTGATAGTGGTAAAATTTACTTTGATGGGCGTGAGTTTGACATGCAGTTTATCGGCTCTGAAAGCTTCTCGTCAAATACGTGGCTTTGGGGTTATGAAAATATAAATGGCTTTGATGAGCGGTTGCTCGGGCTTGCAAATAAAGCACGTGAGTTTGGCGAAAAATTTGGACTTAGTGCATTTAGCAGGCCACAATTTGAGCTAGATGAAAATTTAAATGGTCACACGATTAGTATGATCCTTTGCACCGCTTTTGATGAGCAAAATTATTATAGGATAGAGTACGATGGTGGTGCGGCATACGTAGCGTTTAGATCAGATGCTGTCTTTGAAGAGCCAGTGCTAGCAAATGAGCTTTTGAGCGTAGTAAATGAGTGTTTAAGCACTTACGATCTAGATCACAAAATCCTTGTCAAAGGACTTTTGCTAAGCTGTGATATGAAATTTAGCGAAAGTCCTAATGAGATCGTAGCGAATAAAAACGAGCTTAGCTTTAAATTTGACGAGCTAAATAGGCTCATAAATATTTCAAGCAAGCTTTAAAATTTAATACTCTTTACCACATCAGCACCAAGTGCTAGCTTCATATGAAGAGAAAACATCTCGTGGTAAAAGTCGCCATTGTGTCCTGGTATGTCATATGTTTGCGTAAGATCAAACGGTACGATAACTCTTGATTTTTTATTGTATTCATTGGCTCGTAGCTTAAGATAACTAACGCACTGATAAACGCACATATCAGTGCAATCCCCAGTGACTATAAAGGTGTCTAGCTCCGGATGCTCTTCTAAAAATTTCTCAAATTCTTTATTAAACGCAATGCTTAAAGAGTTTTTATAAAATGCTTTGATCTCTTTAAAAAAGCTTAGATTTTCTATCTCTTTTACAGTTTTTATCTCATTTGTATCAAGCACTGCGTGAGGTAAAAAGGTCTCAAATTCTTTTGAATCACTGGTGTGCCTATCTTCTATAAGAATAAAATTTCTAAAGCCAAAATCTCTCCACGCTCTATCAAAAAGTGTCGCGATCCCTTTTGATAAGGCGGCTACTCTTTGACTAGCGAGCGCACCACTTCCAGCAAAAGCCTCTATCATATCGATACAGATAAATGCAACGTTTTTTGCTCCATCATTTGAAATTTCTCTCAAGTCAAGCGTTTGAAGAGATTTTTTAAATGTCTCAAGTTCGTTTTGTATGTTCATTCTTACTCCTTTATTGGTAAATTTATGCAAAATGTTTTTGGATTTAGCGTGATCTCGATGCTACCTTTGTGAGCCTGCACTATCTGTAAACAAAGGTGCAAACCAAGGCCATTGCCTTTTAGCTTGCTACTTTTAAATGGCTCAAAAACTATAGCCTGATCTTTGATGGGCTCACCACTATCATAGACAATAAATTTATGTTCTTGTGGTGTTTTTTCATAGCTTAAAATGATCTCTCCCCCATCATCATCGCTCTCTTCGATGGCATCAATGGCGTTAAATAAAATATTTTGAAAGACGATGGTTAGTAGATCAAGGTCGCCCATATATTTGCCATCTGGAAATTCTAGGCTAAATTTAATATCCTTTGAATAGTCGTAAAAATTTATAGCCTCTTCGCACTCTTTTTTAAGCTGCGAAAAGTCAAAAATTTGCGTATTTATATTAAGACCTTTTGTAAAAAGTAGTGTGGCTTTGATTATACGTTCGACTCGCCATGTAGCTTTTTGTATTTGATTTACGATAGGCTGTATGCGCTCATCGGCTCTTTTAAGTAGTGTTGATGCTAAAAGCGAGATAGAGCCTACTGGATTTCTGATCTCGTGGGCTAGGTGAGCTGCTACTTGGCCCATGGAGGCAAGACGCTCGGTGCGTTTTTCTACTGTTATGTTTGTTGCAGAGATTATTAGTTTATTGTCTTTAGAGCTTGTTTTAAAAAGATAAATTTGCCCATCTACATTTATCTCGCCCTCTTTTTTTGGTATCTCTTTAAAAATTTTACCAAGTCTTACTGCCTCTGAGTTTTGTAAAAAAATCTCATCATTTTCATCTAACACCCAGATAGCATTTGGCAGAATTTCCACAATATCTTTAATGAAATTTTGCAAGTTTGCATAAGATGATGTTAAATTTTTATATTCGTTTTCTATCAGATAAGTCTGCTCTATCAGGCTTTTTAAGCCAGCTTGGATATCGTGTTCGTTCATTTTAAAAGTTCCTCAAAATCGCTAATTTCATAAAGCCTTAGCCTTTCATCCTTTAGATTTCTTAGCTCGCTACTAAATCCACTCTTTGAAAAAAGAGCAATAATATCTGGCTTGATATTTAGTTTTTCGCATTTTTTTAATAGTAAATTTAGCACGTTTTTACAAACCTTTCTCTCTTTGTACTTTGCCTCGCCGACTATGATCTTGCCGCCTATATTTAATAGCATATCAAGCTCTATATTCCTGCTCCAAAAGCTACTTAAAAATATGCCATTAATCAGAAATTTTTTTGCCATGAGTTCACCGCATAAAATTTCAAATCCAAGGCTTGCATATTCGTCAAATTCATTTTTTATAATGGCTAAAATTTCATCATTTTTACCAGCTTTTAGCAAGCTTAAATTTGGCTCTATAAATCTAAACCAAAACCTTGAAAAATGGCTATTAAAATGTATTTTATCCTCAATTTTATAGCCTCTTTCTTCTTTTTTTAGCATTTGGTTTTTTGATCTTTTTGGTAAAACTTCTCTACTTTTTTCTAGCAGTAAAAAATTCTTTTCAAAAAGCTTTGCATAGACTTTGCTAGCTAGGCTTTGAGGTAAAATTTTATTTACATTAAATTTTTTTCTATCGCTTCGTGCGAGTTTTATGAGGGCAGATTTTATAGCATCGTTTGTATCGGATTCGAAGTAAAATTTTGGCATCAAGGCTAAGAAGTTATTTAAAATTTCAGCCTCGATTGCTTCAAAAACATCATAATATGAGTGCTTTAAATCAAACTCATCAAAGACGAGATGAAATTTAATAAGTTCATTTATATCAAGGTGTTTCATTCGCTCAAATGTCGATTTTAAAGCTTTTATATCGGCTCCTTTATTTGTGCATTGTAGTATATTTTAGCTAAAGTAATCTATAATGCTAAGCAAAAAACAAGGGTTGTGATTTGGTAAATTTAGAGCATATTAGAGAAAATATAATTTTAAAAAATGGCATTTATTATTTTGACTTTACAGCTTCAGGACTAGCTTATAAACCTATCGAAGATGAGATGGCAAAAATACTCCAAACATACGCAAATACGCACTCTATCAGCTCATCAAACGCCTATAAAACCGCTCAAACTTATGAAGATTCAAGACGTGAATTAAAAAGCTTACTAGGACTTGATGATAGTTTTTATCTTTTTGCTTGTGGCAATGGAGCTACCGGCGCGATAAAGAAATTTCAAGAAATTTTAGGAATTTATGCACCGCCAGCATTAAAAAAAAGATATGCCCTAAAGCCAGATGAAAATTCTCCACTTGTGGTGCTTGGCCCTTATGAGCATCATTCAAATGAGATAAGCTTTAGGCAAGCACTTTGTGAGGTTGAGCGTATCAGGCTTGATAAAAATGGAGGGATCGACTTTAATCATTTGGAGCAAATTTTAAGGATAAATGTCGGTCGTGAGATCATCGCAACTTTTAGTGTGGCTTCAAATGTGACGGGGGTTTTGAGCGACTACCGCAAAATTTACACTCTTATAAAATCTTATGGTGGCATTGTGGCATTTGATGCTGCAAGCTTTAGTGCTTATGGAAATATTGATTGTGACTATTTCGATGCTCTTTTTTTATCTCCTCATAAATTACTTGGTGGAGTTGGAAGTTGTGGGCTTCTTGCTATAAAAAAGATATTTGCAAACTCAGATGAGCCGACATTTGCTGGTGGTGGAACGGTAAGTTATGTTAGCAAAAACTACGCTATTTTTGTAAAAGATAGTGAGCAGCTAGAAGAGGCTGGCACTCCGCCTATTTTAGGACTTATAAGGGCAAATTTGGCTTATAGGCTAAGAAATGAGATAGGATTTGGGACAATATATGAAAACGAAAGCGAGCTTGGAGAGTATTTGGAAAAAAGACTAGCAGAAATTCCTGAGCTTACGTGCTATCATCCAAATAACATAAAGCGTTTGCCGATATTTTCTTTTAACGTAACTGGTGTTTCGCCTTATGAATTAGCCAAAGTTTTAAGCAAAGAATATGGCATTCAAACGCGTGCAGGATGTTCTTGCGCTGGGCCATATGGACATGATCTGCTTCATTTAAAAGAAGATGCACTTTTTACTCATAAGCCAGGCTGGGTAAGGGCTGGACTCCACTATACGCATACGCTAAAGGACGTGGATTATTTAGTAGATGCATTAAAAAGTAGCATTAAAAAGTATTCAAGTAGTTGGAAAGTTGATGATCCTTTTAGTGTTGATAAAATTTCAGGTTGCAAAGGAGATAGATGAAAAATATACTAATCATTGCAGGAAGTGATAGTATTGGTGGCGCTGGCGTGCAGGCTGATATTAAGACATGCGAGGCATTTTCTTGCTATGCAGCGACAGCCATTACAGCTCTTACAGCACAAAATACAAATGGTGTTAGCAATATCTTTGCTACAAATATTACAAATCTAAATGAGCAGATCAAAATGGTAGACGAAGAGCTAAACATAGATGCCATAAAGGTTGGTATGCTTTTTAATAAAGAGCTTATATCTTGCGTTGGTTCTTGGCTTGAAAAATTTCATAAGCAAGGCATTAAAATAGTAATAGACCCAGTTTGCGTAGCAAAATCAGGCTCAAAGCTTCTTGAAGATGACGCGATAGCAAGCTTAAAAGAGCTTTTTAAATTTGCAGACATTATCACGCCAAATATCGATGAAGCCAAAGTTTTGGAGCTTGATAGTAAAAATTTACCTTGCGATATGATCTTAAAGCGAAGCACGGTTGCAGAAATTTGTGAAGATACTCTTTTTAAAAAAAATGGTGACGTGCTTAAATTTAAAGAGCCACTAATAAAACCAGAGATCATTCACGGGGCTGGATGTAGCTTTGCGAGTGCGCTGGCCTGCTTGCTAGCAAATGGACACACAAAAGAAGAGGCTATAAAAGTAGCCAAAAGATACATTTTAAATGCTATTAAAAATGCAATTACGACAAAATTTGGCAAACGTCTACTAAATCATAAAGTTGGCATAAGTGATTGAAATTTATGCGATTAGCGACGATGTGTTGATGCCTGAAAATTTAGCCTTGCAATACACTAAAGAAATTTTAGAGTGTGGGGTGAAATTTTTTCAATTTCGCTCTAAAAAAATACCCAAAGATGAGAGGCTAGCTAGTGAAATTTTCAACTTATGCGAAAAATTTGGAGCCAGATTTATCGTAAATGATGATATTTTATTTGCATCTCGTATAGGGGCAAAGTCTGTGCACTTAGGAAAAGATGATGCAAGCATAAAAGAGGCGTTTGAAATTTTAGGGGATGATGCGTATGTTGGCGTTAGCTGCTATGATAGCTTGGAGCTTGCTATTAAGGCAAAACAAAATGGTGCTAGCTATGTAGCTTTTGGAGCGATGTTTAAAAGCTCTACAAAGCCAAATGCGCCGCTTTGCAAGGCCCAAACCATATCACAAGCAAAAGAAATGGGAATGAATGTGTGTGTCATAGGAGGCATAAACTTTAGCAACATTGCAAGTGTCGCTAAAGTAAAGCCAGACATGGTCGCCTTAATATCTGCTATCTATAAAGATGGCACGATAAAGAAAAATATAGAAAATTTACAAAGAAATTTATTGCTGTAAAAGACACTCGTTTTGCAAGATTTTTTATTAAAATTTAATTATAATCCCTGCTTTAAAAAAAGGAAAACATTGCTAAATATCGATGAAGTAAGAAAAAATATCATTTTAAAAGAGGGTCTTTACTATTTTGACTACACAGCTTCAGGTCTTGCTTATAAACCCATCGAAGATGAAATTTTAAAATTTTTAAAAACCTACGCAAACACTCACTCAGATAGTAGTTCAAGCGCGTTGCTAACGCAAAAATACTATGAAAATGCAAGGGCTGAATTAAAAAGCTTATTAGGCCTTGACGATAGTTTTTATCTTATCGCGACTGGTCAAGGAGCAACGGCTGCGATAAAGAAATTTCAGGAGATAATGGGAATTTATATCTCACCAGCCACAAGAGCTTTGATCGGCGAAGCAAATTTAAGAAATTTAAACTTGCCATTAGCGATCATTGGCCCTTATGAGCATCACTCTGTTGAAGTTAGCCTAAGAGAAGGGCTTTGTGATATAAAACGTATAGAGCTTGATGAAAATAATGAGATAGATTATGCGATGCTTGAGAATACATTAAAGCAAAATGCAAAAAGAAAGATAATAGCTAGCTTTAGTGCTGCCTCAAACGTCACTGGCGTTAAAACTGATTATAAAAAAATTTACTCGCTGATTAAAAAATATAATGGTATTTTGGCTCTTGATGTGGCCACTCTTAGTGCTTATGAAAATGTTGATTGCAGATATTTTGACGCACTGTTTCTCTCGCCTCACAAACTACTTGGAGGAGTTGGGAGTTGTGGGCTTTTGGCTATCAAAAAAGAGCTTTGTAAAAATTTGCCTACATTTGCAGCAGGAGGCACAGTCAAGTACGTAAGCAGGACATCGCATATTTTTACTAATGAAGTTGAAAATTTAGAAGAGGGCGGCACGCCACCGATAATGCAGCTAATGCGTGCAAATTTAGCCTACAAGCTAAGAAATGAGATCGGACTTAATAATATAAAAGTAGCTGAATGTGAGCTAGGCGAGATGTTTTGCAAAGAGCTAGAAAAAATAGATGAGGTGATAAATTATTGCCCTGAAAATTTAGACAGATTGCCCATTTTTGCATTTAATGTAAAAGGCATTTCACCTTATGATTTTGCTACTAGTTTAAGTAGTGATTTTGGTATACAAACGCGTGCGGGCTGTGATTGTGCTGGGCCGTATGGACATGATTTGCTTAATTTAAAAGATAATACCATTTTTGACGAAAAACCTGGCTGGGTACGTGTTAGCATTCACTACACACATACAAAAGAGGATATAAAATATCTTATAAATACCATAAAATCTTGCATCAAAAAGCACAAAGAAGGATAGAGCAAAAACTATATGCTTGATATTTGTGGAGAAAATTTTAGAAGTGAATTTTTATAAAGCTATAAGTTCTATCAAATCTAAAAGTTAGCAAATTTTGCAAAATTCCAAAAAGCACCATAAATGTAACAAAGCTGCTTCCGCCATAGCTAAAAAATGGTAGCGGCACACCTACAACTGGTGCAAAACCGATCGTCATTGAGACATTTACACCCACATAAACGAAAATAAGTGCAGCAATCCCCGTGGTGGTAACTTGTGTAAAATAGTCGTTTTTTAGGCCGTAATTTAAACTTAAAAGATGTGTTATAAGCGCTCCATAAAGCCCCAGCAAAAGCAGCGCCCCATAAAAGCCAAAACGCTCGATATTATAAGCAAAGATGAAGTCACTTGTGGCGATTGGCAAAAATTTAAAGTGCGTCTGCGTTGCCTCGTCCTTTGGCTTGCCTTTTAGCCCGCCGCTACCTATGGCAATGATACTTTGCTTTACGTGATAGCTTGGCTCTTCGGCGATGAAGTCGTGGATCCTCTTTTTTTGATAATCATGCAAATTTTCATACAAAACCGGCGCCAAAAAGCCTATGGCAAGGATGATACATATCCAAATTTTCTTATTTACGCCGATTACAAAAAGGATGGTGTAGCCAACTATCAAAAGTATGAGCGCGGTGCCAAGATCTGGCTCTTTCATGATGAGCGCAAAAGGCAAAAGGATGTAAAAACTAAGCCTTAAAAAGTCTTTTAGCCCGTATCCATCGGCCTCTGGCGGGCGCTGCTTGACGAGATAGGCTAGCATCAGCAAAAAGGCTGGCTTCATGAGCTCTGAGGGCTGAAGCGTGAAGTGAACGAAGGGAATTTCCAGCCAACG